>NZ_PSVQ01000036.1:0-36820 GCF_002932395.1 Rathayibacter sp. AY1D9 | reverse complement strand
GTGCCGCTCGACGGGATCGCCGTCGGCGTGGGTCAGCGCCGCCGCGCGGATCTCGCGGTCGCGGCCGGTGAGCCGCTGGGTCTCCTGCCGCCGGAACTCGCCCCACGAGGGCACCATGAACGTCTCCAGCTGCACGTCGGCCTCCTCCCCGCTCCGGTAGAGCGCCCACCGCGAGGCGCCGGTCCGGCGGCGGGAGCTCTCCAGCAGCCGCATGGCCGATCGGAAGTCCGCGAGGGAGTCGGGGCGGACCGTCCACGAGATCTGCACCATCACCGGCCCGTCCGTCGGCTCCGGCTCGAACACCAGCGTGGGCGTCGGCCACGACATCGAGATGCTGCGGTCGACGGTGCCCGTCCCCGGCAGCAGCGGCAGTACCCGCACGCTGGCCGCCACGAGGAGGAGCAGAGCGGCCGCCGCGGCGTACGCGGGCGCGGTGCCGAGCACCTGCGCGGCCAGGCCCCAGCCGATCGAGCCGACCGCCATGGTCCCCATGAAGACCAGGATGTAGATCGAGGCTCCGCGGGACCGCACCCACTGCGGCAGTGTGAGCTGCAGTGCCGCGTTCAGCACGGTGAGGGTGCCGATCCAGGCCAGCCCCGCGAGGACCAGCAGCAGCAGCGCCGGGACGAGGGGCAGGAAGGCCGCCGCGAGCGTCCCCGCCGCGAACAGCACGGCGCTCGCCCCGATGACGACGTCGTCCGAGAGCTTCCGGCGGGCGAGCGGCAGGGCGAAGACGCCGAGCACGGCACCGGCACCGAGGGCCCCGAGGAGGAAGCCGTAGCCGCTGGAGTCGAGCTGGAGGCGCTTCGCGGTGAGCGGCAGCAGCGCCCAGAGCGCACTGGCCGGCAGGGCGAAGAGCGCGGAGCGGAGGAGGATCCGGCGGACGAGGTGCGCGGAGGCGACGTACCGGATCCCTCCCTTCAGCGCGGCGCCGAACTGCTCGCGGTCGTCGAGGCCGGTCTGCGCCGGCCGCTTCCACCAGAGCAGAGCGAGCGCCGCGCCGATGAAGCTCAGGGCATTGATGCCGAAGACCACCGGAGCGCCGAACGCCGAGAGGACGACGCCCGCCAGGGCCGGGCCGACCGCGCGCGCGCCGTTCACCGTCACCCCTCCGAGGGCCGACGACGCCGCGATCAGGTTCCGGGGCACGAGCTCCGGCTGGATCGCCTGCCAGGCGGGCGAGGTCAGGGTGGAGGTGATGCCGAGGAGGAAGGTGAAGGCCAGGATCGTCCACGGCGTCAGCGCACCGACCGCCGCCACGACCGTCAGAGCCGCCGCCAGCAGCGCGCTGGCCGACGACCCCCAGATGAGCAGCCGCCGCCGGTCGAGCGAGTCGGCCAGCACGCCCGCGGGGAGGGCGACGAGGATCGAGGGCGCCAGGCTGGCCGTCTGCACGAGCGCGACGACCGCCGCGCCCGCGGCCGCCTCGACCAGGTACCACTGGGCTCCGACGGTCTGCATCCAGGTGCCGATGTTGCTGCCCAGCTGGGCGAACCACAGCACGCGGAAGGCGGTGATCGCCATGGGCGCCCAGGCCGACGGCTGCGCCGGCGCGGACGTCTGCGCCGGGGCGGCGGGAGCCGGAGCGACGTCCTCAGTCACGGGACACGGCCTGCCGCACCGAGAAGAGGTTGCCGAACGGGTCCAGCAGCTGGCACAGCCGCTCCCCCGTGAACACCGTCTTCGGACCGCGGTGGGCGACGGCGCCGTTCGCCGTCCAGTCGGCGACGACGGCGTCGACGTCGGGGACCGTCCAGTACGGGCTCGTGCCGTCGGGTCCGGGCCGGTTCAGCTCGTCCCGCTCGTGCAGCGTCAGGCGGGTGCCGTCCAGGTCGTAGGCCACGAGCGCCCCGCCGCGGACGACGGGCTCGCGCCCGAGCCGCGCCGAGTACCAGGCGACAGCGGCGTCGAGGTCGTCGACGAAGTAGAAGACGTTGCCGACTCCGGCGAACTCCGTCGTCGTCATGCGCGGGCCGGCGGGAGGGCGTCGCGGAGGAAGGCGAGCGAGGGGCCGATGGCCGCCTCCGTGTAGCCCTCGGCGTGACGGGTGCCCGGGATCAGCTGCAGCGTGCTGGCGACTCCGACCGCGGAGAGCGCCGCCTGCATGGCCTGCGCGTCGCTCACGGGGACGAACTCGCCGAGCGAGTTGGCCAGGAACACCGGCCCGCCGTCCGGGGAGGCGTGGCGCGTCGTGGAGGCGGCGGTGAGCAGCCCGCGGTCGCCCCCGACCTCGTTGAGGATCGTCCAGCGCAGGAAGGCGTCGTTCCGGCCGGTCTGGTTGATGTCGGCGCTCTTCATGGCGTCGAGGTCCTGCGTCGTCGGCGTGGCCGGGAGGTCGTCGGTCGCCTCGACGATGCCGAGGAGGTCGAACATCCCCGACCAGCTGACGGCGGGCCGGCCGGTGGCGATCGCGGCCTCCACGACCAGGTTCCCGCCCGCCGATCCACCGAAGAACGCCAGCCTGCTCCGGTCGAACGCCCACTCGGAGGCGACCGCCCACCGCTCCGCGGCGAGCACGTCGTCCCTGCTGGCCGGGAAGACCGAGTCCGGAGCCTCGCGGTAGTCCGCCGCGAACACGAGGTAGCCGGCGTCAACCAGCATCGTCGCGAGCGCCCGCTCCTTGCTCTTGTCCCCCCTGAACCACCCGCCGCCGTGGATCAGCACGACGGCCGGCCGAGCGGCGTCCTCGGCCGGGGACACCGACCTGCTGTACACGTCCAGCACCTGCGGCGACGACCCCCCTTCGACGTACGGAACCCCGATGCTCACTGACGGCTCGTCCGACACGGTGACCCCCTCCGGTCCAGATTCTCGACTGCAGTCAGACCGTAGGAGCCGGGGGCGGCGCGAGCCAGGCCCTGCCGGGGTCACCCAGGAGGGCGCCCGCAGGCCCGCCTCCCGCGGCGGCGCCGATCGCGACTAGCCTCGGAGGGTGTTCCTGACCGAGCCGTACGGCTTCCGCGACCGCTCCGCCCTCGACGAGCGCCGGGCCCTGCTCGAGGACGAGCCCTCGGTGCAGCCCCTCCGGGCGTTCCGCGAGGAGCTCCTCGCCCGGCGCACGCGCAGGCATCCGGGTGCCGTGGTGCCCGACTTCGACCCGGCCGAGGCCGGCGTCGAGGCGCGTGCGCTCATCGTGCTGGAGGCCCCGGGACCGATGTCGACCGGCCCCGACGGCTCCGGCTTCGTCTCGGTCGACAACGACGACGCGACCGCCGCCTCGACCTGGACCCTCCGCGACGAGGTCGGACTGCACGCCCGCACCCTGGTCTGGAACATCGTGCCGTGGCAGCTCGACGGCGTCCCCGACGCGGACGAGGTGCGGCAGGGCGCGATGGAGCTGCGCCGGCTCCTGCCGCTGCTCCCCGACCTGCGGGTCGTCGTCAACGCCGGGACCGCGCCGACCAGCGGCTGGAAGAAGAACATCGAGCCGTACCTGGTCGACGGCCCGACGGTCATCGACTCGTGGAGCCCCGGCCAGAGGGCGATGAGCCAGCCCCGCAAGCGCGACGAGCTGAAGCGCGCCTTCGAGCGCGCGACGCACCTGGTCGGCTGAGCCCCCGGGGCTCGGAGGCGTCACGAACGGTCGTCATCGGAGCCGGGAGGCGGCCCTTCGCGACGCCTCGACCGCCGGCGGACGGTCCGCTCAGGCCGAGCGGGCGTCCCGCAGCGCGTCGGCCGACTGCTGCGCGGCGCGGCGGACGTCGCGGTCCGGGTCGCGGAGCATGCCCGTCAGGACGGCCTCGACGCTCGCCGCGAACTCGCCCTTCGCGTCGCGACCGGAGGAGATCCCCGCCAGAGCGGCCGCCACGAGAGCGCGCGCTCCTGCCGCGCGGACCCGGGGGTGCTCGTCGGTGGTCAGGCGGGACAGCTTCTTCTGCCCGCCCAGCACGCGCTCGGCGCAGACGCGGGCGCACATCTCGCGGACGCGCCAGGAGGGGTTCGCGAGTCCGGCGGTCACCGCGTCGGCGGCGTCGTCGTCCCAGACGTAGAGGAGCGCGCGGGCACCCCAGAGCTCGGGCCAGTAGAGGGAGGGCGCTCCCTTGAGGATCCCGTCGGCGTGCTCGCCGCCCACGGTGAGGAGGAAGGACTCGCCCTCGTACCCGCCGGTGAGCAGGGCCGCGGATCGCAGAGCGACGTTGCGCTCCCCCTCGCGGGCGACCTGCGCGCGCAGGCGCTCCTCGAGCGGATCGGTGAGGGTGACGGTCGGTTCGTTGTCGCGTGCCATGAGGCTCCCGAGAGTACTCGCCCGCCCCGCGCCTTCGAAGACCCGCAGCGTTCGGCGCCGCGGCGGTCGGCCCTCTCCGTCCTGCGGCGATGGTCCGATCAGCACTCGTGCCACCTGCTGGTCGAGTGGCGCCGCAGGGACCACGGCTGAGGGACGCCTGGTAGATTCGATCCGATCGACCCCCTCCCAAGCCTCTCCGCGATGCTCACATGGGAGGGGCCTTTTTCTTCGGCACCGAGGTACTGCGATGGCACGGAAACCGAGCCTGTCGTGGAAGCAGCAGGTCCAGCTCCTCCGTGACCGCGGGCTCGGCATCGCCGACGGGGAGGCCTGCACGAGCTACATGGCCGCGCAGAACTACTACCGCTTCTCCGGGTACGCCCGCTACTTCCAGCGGGCTCCGCACGACGGGGACGACTCGTTCGCGGACGGAGTCTCGTTCGAGGACGTCCGAGCGGTCTGCGACGCAGATGAAGCGCTGCGGCAGAGCCTGCGTGCTCGACTGGCCCGTGCCGAGATCCTTCTCCGCAGCCGTACGGCTCATGTCATCGCTCGTGAGCATCGCTCGTGAGCACGGCCCGTACGAGTGCTCTCTCGAGAAGAGCTTCTACTCCGAGTCTCCGAACGCGGAGTCGACAGTCGATTCGTGCCTCCGCGACATCGAGCGCAGCAGGGAACGGCATGTCCTCCGCTTCACGGAGCTCCCCGGCGGCAGGGGCGCGGCCGCCTTCGGCGAGCTACCGGTGTGGTCGGCCGTCGAGGCCTGGTCCTTCGGAACTCTGTCGAGATGCATCGAGCGAGGGGCACGAGGATCGCTTGCGGGGGACGTCGCGTCCGGTCTGGGAGTCGCCCGAGCCGGTTTCGCCTACCGGGTCCGCGCACTCGTCTACCTGCGCAACCGGTGCGCTCACCACAGCCGGCTCTGGAACCACTCCGTGATCGATGCGGGCCCCACGCCCAACAACGTCCGCGCGAAGGCGAAACGTCTCGCCGGGCAGTTCACTCCGCGCTCGGTCGTGGACGTCATCGCTTCGTTGGACGACATCCTCCTACGAGGAGCGGACGCGGCCCCGATCCTTCCGGAGCTCGTCGCCGAGCATTCCCTGCACGACGTGTTCTGGCGAGGGCTCACGACGCCCCGGAGCCCCCTCGATCATCGAGGACCGCAGTGAGAGCGACGCGACCGGGACGGTCCCGCCCGCCCCGCGCCACGGCGGATCCGGCAGCGGAACGGACGATGCCCGCCCGCTCAGGAGGCGCCCACCGGGAGGTCGGCCCCGCCTGACTATGCTGGTGCCACCCCCGGCAGCCGAGCCCTCTGAGCCTCGTCCGCGTCGGGGTGGCGCGGCTCACCCGCCCGGGGAGCGGAGGAGGTCCTCTCATGGCCGATCGGCCGAACCTCCGCCATGTCGCGGCGGTCGCGGGCGTCTCGCACATGACCGTGTCGCGCGTGCTCAGCGGGCACCCCAACATCAAGGAGTCGACCCGCCAGAAGGTCCTCGAGGCGGTCGACGAGCTCAACTACCGGCCGAACATCGCCGCCCGCTCCCTCGTCACGCAGCGCACCGACCGCATCGGCGTGATGATCGAGAGCGGCGCCGAGTACGGGCCGTCGAGCACCCTCCGCGCGATCGAGCGCGCCGCCCGCGAGAAGGGGTACTCGATCACCTCCGTCGCGCTGCGGCCGGACCTCGAGATGACCCCCACCGACGCGATCGCCCACCTGATGGGCCTCGGGATCGACGCGCTCTGCGTGATCGCGCCGCGCTCCTCCTCCGTGGCGACCCTCCGCACCGTCGAGATCGGCGTGCCGACGCTCGTGGTGAAGAGCGACAAGGATCCGAGCTTCCTCACCGTCTCGGTCGACCAGCAGGCCGGCATGTTCCAGGCCGTCGACCACCTGGGCAACCTCGGCCACCGCGACGTGCTGCACCTCTCCGGCCCCCTCGACTGGCTCGACGCGCGCGCCCGCGAGCGCGCCTTCCACAGCCGCGCGAAGTCGTGGGGGATGCACGAGCGCCCCATCGTCATCGGCGACTGGACCCCGGACTCCGGGTACGACTTCGCCGCGAGCCTGCAGTCGGTGCCCGACTTCACCGCGATGGTCGTCGCGAACGACGAGATGGCGCTCGGAGTGATCCACGGCCTCGTCGAGCGCGGGATCCGCGTGCCCGAGGACATGAGCATCGTCGGCTTCGACGACCTGCCCACCGCCCGCCACTTCCTCCCGCCGCTGACGACGGTCCGCCAGGACTTCGACAAGCTCGGGACGACGGTCGCCGAGGTGATCCACGCGAGGATCCGCGGCCAGGAGATCCCGCAGCGCACCCGGATCCCCACGGAGCTGGTGATCCGCTCCTCCACGGCCGCTCCCCGATCGTGACCCTCCTGTTCCCGTCCCGCCGCATGCGCTCGCGTATCATCGGCGGCAGCCCCTGGCACGCCGGACCCTGACGGCGCGCCGCACACGAACCGAGGACGGCACGTGGCGATCTCATCGAGGACGACCCGGAGCTCCGCGGCACCCGTCGTCGAGATGACCGGCATCCGCGTCTCCTTCGCCTCCGGACCCGCTCTGAAGGACGGGAACCTGCGGCTGATGCCGGGCGAGATCCACGGGCTGATGGGCGAGAACGGCGCGGGCAAGTCCACGCTGATCAAGACGCTCACCGGCATCCACCAGCCCGACGCGGGCGAGATCCTCGTCGACGGCGTCGCCCGGCGCTTCAGCGGCCCGGCGGAGGCGAAGGCAGCGGGCATCACGGCCGTGTTCCAGGACGAGCGCCTCACCGACAACCTCAGCATCGGCGAGAACGTGATGCTCGGACACGAGGTCCGCGGCCGCTTCGGCATCTCCTGGTCGCGCACCCACCACCGCGCGGCCGAGATGCTCGCCGAGCTGGGCCTGGAGGACCTCGACCCGCACCTGCCGCTGCGCTCGCTCTCGCCGGCGATCCGCCAGCTTGTCGCGATCAGCCGCGCGATGGTCGACCGTCCGCGCGTGCTCGTGCTCGACGAGCCCACCTCCAGCCTCGACCTCAGCGACGTGGCCCGCCTCTTCACGGTGCTGCGGAGGCTGCGCGACCAGGGCGTCGCGATCCTGTTCGTCTCGCACTTCCTCGAGCAGGTCCTCACCCTCAGCGACCGGCTGACGGTGCTCCGCGACGGCGGCACCGTCGGCGAGTACCCGGCGCACACCATGGACCGCGCCGAGCTGATCGCGAAGATGATCGGCAAGGACATCGATGCGCTGCGGCAGATCGGCTCCGACCGCCGCGAGCACCGCCGCCAGCCGGTCGGCCCGGCGATCTACCGCGCGCACGGGATCGGCCGCCGCGGCGCCGTGGGCCCGACCGATCTGGAGCTGCACCGCGGCGAGATCGTGGGCTTCGCGGGCCTGCGCGGCTCGGGGCGCACCGAGCTGGCGTCGCTCGTGAGCGGAGTCGAGAAGCCGGACACCGGCGAGGTGCTGATCGACGGCGAGCCCGCCCACATCTCCGACCCGGTGTCGGGCCTGCGCCACCGCATCGCCCACTCGAGCGAGAACCGCCGCGAGGACGGGATCATCGGCGACCTCTCCCTCCGCGAGAACCTCGTGCTGGGCCTGCAGGCTCTGCGCGGCTGGGCGCACCCGCTCTCGGCCGCCGAGACCGACACCCTGGTGCGCACCTACGTCGAGGCGCTCAACATCTCGCCGGCCGACCCGGACATCCCGGTGAAGTACCTCTCCGGAGGCAACCAGCAGAAGGTGGTCCTCGCGCGGTGGCTCGCGACCCGTCCGCGGCTGCTCGTGCTCGACGAGCCGGCGCGCGGGATCGACGTGGCGTCGAAGGTCGAGATCCAGGCGCACATCGCGCAGCTCGCGAAGGAGGGGGTGACCGTCGTCTACATCTCGTCCGAGCTGGAGGAGGTGGTGCGCCTCAGCGACCGCATCGTCGTGTTCAAGGACCGCGAGAAGATCGGCGAGGTCAGCAACGGCCCCTGGCTCACCGTCGACACGATCGTCGAGATGATCGCCGCCGACCGCGACGACGACCTCGACGACGACGACGACTGACCTCCCCCGCCGGCCGAGCGGCCGCACCGTCCACCGGGTCTCGATGAGCCGTCCGGGCTGCTCGACCGCCAGGACCTCGGCGCGCCGGCGGGTCCCGCTCGGGCGCCGGGCCTGCGAGGATCCGGGGGTGGACGATCAGCGACCGGACGAGCTCGCGGAGCTGCAGCGGCGCGCCTACGGCCGAGGCTCCGACATCGAGCGGGACCCCGGCGCGCTCGCCCGGCTCTCCGCGCTCGAGGCCCGCGTCCGTCCCGCCCTCGGCACCGCACTGCCGGACGCGGTGGTTCCCGCGGTCTCCGGGGACGCGGCGCCGGAGGACGCGGCACCTTCCGCGGACGCCTCCGCCGACGAGGAGTCCGACCCCCTCGGCCACGTCCCGCCCCGCCGCTCCCGTCGGCGCGGCCTCCTCCTCCTCGCCGCGCTGGCCGCGACGGCCGCCGTCGCCGCGGGGGCCACCCTCCTCGCCACCGCCGAGGACGGACAGCCCGGCCGCGAGGTCGCCGTGCTGCCGCTGTCGAACGGCACCGACCTCCCCGGCTGGGAGGGACTGGGGTTCGACGGATCGGTCACCACCGAGGACTTCGGCGGGCTCACCGTCGTGCGGCAGAGCCTGCCCGCCGACACGGGGCTCACCGTCGTCCGGCAGCGCCGCTCCTCGAGCGCCGGCTCGTGCCTCTCCATCGTGCGGACCGCCGAGCCGCAGGACGGCCTGTTCTTCCAGGGCTGCACGGCCGGAGCGTTCCCCGCGGTCGCGCAGTTCACCGTGACGTCGGCGGCGCCGGAGGCCCTACGCGAGCGGTTCCCGATCGGCACGTCCCTGCGGTTCGCCCTCGAGGGCGACGAGATCCGCGTCCGATCCGACACACCTTGACCACTCAGATCCCCGTCCGTCCGTGCGGATCGCCCACCTTCTTCGACTCGCTCGACCCGCGCTCGCGCAGGAACACGGCGAGCGCCGCCATGCTGCCCACCGCGAGGAACTCCGACTGCCAGTTCTGGAGCGTCCGGTTCCAGAAGTCGGCGGAGGAGACGTAGCCGAGCCAGTCGACGGGCGCCTCCAGGCTCGTCAGCTGCTCCTCGTTGTAGGCCACGACGCCCGTCACCGACTGCGCCGCCCAGGACAGCAGGAACACCGCCCCCATCACCAGCAGCAGCGAGTGCGAGAACAGCGCCTGCCGCAGGCCGCCGGCGGACGCCGAGGGCGGCGAGTCGTCCTCCGCGGACGCCCCCGCCTTCTGCTGCTCGTCGGTCTCGAGGCCCTCCTCGCCCACCCGCTTCGACTCGGGCGAGCCGCGCTGCACGAGCCAGACGGTCGCGCCGATGTAGAGGAAGAACTGGAGGTACTCCGACTGCCAGTTCTCGGCGACGTCGATCGCGAAGTCGGAGGAGGTGACGAAGCGCCAGTAGCCGACCTCCCGCAGCCCCTCCGCTGTCTGGGTGTCGTTGTAGGCGGCGAGCCCGGCGAACGACTGCCCGGCGAGAGCGAGCAGGAAGATCGCGAGGAAGAACAGCGAGAGCCCGTTCTCGCGCAGGAAGCGGCGCATCCGGCTCACCTCCCGAGGATCCCGACGGCGAAGAACCCGATCAGGCCGAGCACGATCACGGCGTAGTACAGGGCGGAAGCGGTGCGCACGTCAGCTCCCGTCCAGGACGCAGTCGAAGGGCGCGTCCGCCACCGGCGTGCACCCCGCCGCGCGCACCAGCCAGCCGTCGTCGCCCGGGGTGAGGAACACCGCGCTGCCGCCGGAGCGCACGATCGCCGCCCGGCCGTAGACCTCGGCGTCCCCTGCTCCGTCTTCCGCGATCCCGAGCTCCAGCACGCCGCCGGGGCAGTCGCCCTACCGGTCCTCCACGGCCTCGCGGGCGGAATCGGTGAGCAGCGCGCACGCCGCGCGGCCGTCGCCGTCGGCGAGCGCGGAGAGGAAGGCGTCGGCCGCGCGGCGGGCCGCCGTGCCGTCCGCGGAGCATCCGCAGAGCGCGAGCACGAGGGCCGCCGTCGCGGCCGTCACGGGGACGGAGCGCGATCGAGGGAGCATCATGGCCAGGGAAGCTACTCCCGGGCCCGACCACCGGGCAGAGGGTTGCCATCGGGCCCTGCGGGCCCCGCGACCGGATCGTTACCGAAGCGCACCGCCGTGCTGTTGCGTCACAAGAATTGTTCACGGTAACATTTCGACGTGGCGCTGCTTCGGCCGGCGCCCACTGCACATCCTGCACTCACCGCACCTCGGGCCGCTAGGCCCGCATTCGAGGCCCTTCGGGGTCCACCATCTCGGGCACTCTCTTCGTGCCCGCGATCTCAAGGAGGAGATCTATGTCCAAGACGAGGCGTATCGGCCAGTTCCTGGGTTTCGCAGCAGTCGGCGCACTCGCGTTCGGACTCGCGGGCTGCTCGGGCGGTTCCGGCACCGATTCGGGCTCCGGCTCGAGCGGTGACCTCACCACCATCGGCTTCGTGGCCGTCGGCCCCGAGGGCGCGTGGCGCCAGGCGAACGAGACCAACATCGAGGACACGTTCACCAAGGACGCCGGCTTCGACCTGAAGTACGCACCCGCCACCAACGGAGACCAGAAGTCGCAGATCGACTCCTTCACCTCCTTCGTGGACGAGGGCGTCGACATCATCCTGCTCTCCGCCACGGAGGGCTCCGGCTGGGAGGACTCGCTCGAGCGCGCCCAGGAGGCCGAGATCCCGGTCATCCTGATCGACCGCGGCATCGAGCCGGACAACACCGACCTCTACGTGACCCGCATCGCGCCGGACAACATCGCGGTCAGCACCTCGGTCGCCGACTGGGCCAAGACCACCTTCCCGAGCGGCGCGAAGTACTTCACGCTCGAGGGCCCCGCGGGCGTCTCGGTCGTCAACGAGCGCAACGAAGGCTGGGACGAGGTCATCGGCGCCGACTCGAAGTTCACCAAGATCGGCGCACAGACCGCGAACTGGTCCACCGAAGAGGCCAAGAGCGTCTTCGAGACCGTCCTGAAGTCGAACAACAACGACGTCCAGCTGGTCTTCGCACAGAACGACGAGATGGGCCTCGGCGCTGTCCAGGCCGTCCAGGAGGCCGGCCTCACCCCCGGCACCGACGTCAAGATCGCCACGATCGACGGCACCAAGAACGCCCTGCAGGCGCTGGCCGACGGCGAGCTGAGCTTCGTCGCCGAGTACAACCCGCTGTTCGGCGAGACCGCCCTCGACGCGGTCGAGAAGACCCTGGCCGGCGAGACGGTCGAGTCCTCGATCGTCGTCCCGAGCGAGACCTTCGACTCGCCCGAGGCCGCCACCACCGCGCTGCCCGACCGCAAGTTCTAGTCGCTCAGCACCACTGGTCGCCCGGCGTCGTCCTCGACGCGGCACCACTCCCCCGGAGCGACCGGGGCCGGCTCTCCGCCGGCCCCGGTCGCTCCGACCCTTCGGCGCACCTGTTCGGCTGCGCCCCGCTCGAGAACGGAACGACGCGACATGACAGGTTCGCCTCCGATCGTCGAGATGAAGAACATCTCGATCAGCTTCCCCGGCGTGAAAGCCCTCGACGGCGTCGACTTCCGCCTGTTCCCGGGCGAGGTCCACACCCTCATGGGTGAGAACGGCGCCGGCAAGTCCACGCTCATCAAGGCCCTCACCGGCGTCTACCGCATCGACAGCGGAGACATCGTGATCGACGGGGAGACCCGTCGCCTGACCGGCACCGCCGACTCGCAGGCCGCGGGCATCTCCACCGTGTACCAGGAGGTCAACCTGGTCACGAACCTCTCCATCGGAGAGAACGTGATGCTCGGCTACGAGGTCCGCGGACCCTTCGGCATCAACTGGAAGGCCACACACCAGGCCGCGAAGGTCGCGCTCGAGAAGCTCGGCCTCGGCCACCTCAACACGCGCCAGTCGCTCGCCTCGCTCTCGATCGCGATGCAGCAGCTGGTCGCGATCAGCCGCTCGACGGTGAGCGACTCCAAGGTGCTCATCCTCGACGAGCCGACCTCGAGCCTGGACGCGAACGAGGTCGAGAACCTCTTCGTCGTCATCCGCCGCCTCCGTGCGGAGGGCGTCGCGATCCTCTTCGTCTCGCACTTCCTCGACCAGGTCTACGCGATCAGCGACCGCCTGACGGTGCTGCGCAACGGCACCTTCGTCGGCGAGTACCTGACCCACGAGCTCGACCGCACCTCGCTGATCTCGAAGATGATCGGCAAGGACATCGCAGCGCTGCGCTCCCTCGACTCCGAGCGCGAGAGCCAGGACCACCTCTACCGCGACGCCCCGCTCTACACCGCGAAGGGCATCGGCAAGAAGGGCTCCATCGAGAGCACCGACCTGACGCTGCACCGCGGCGAGGTCGTCGGCTTCGCCGGGCTCCTCGGCTCCGGCCGCACCGAGCTCGCGCGCCTGATCTACGGCGTCGACAAGCCCGACACCGGCGAGATCACGATGCACGGCAAGAAGATCGACGTCCCGACGCCGACCGCCGGTCTCGCCCACAAGATCGCGTTCTCGAGCGAGAACCGCCGCGACGAGGGCATCATCCGCGACCTCTCGGTCCGCGAGAACCTCATCCTCGGCGTGCAGGCCAAGCGCGGCTGGGCCCGCCCCCTCTCCAAGAAGGAGAAGGACGAGATCGTCGGCAAGTACCTCGTCGAGCTCAACGTGCGCCCGGCCGACCCCGACCGCCCGATCAGCAAGCTCTCCGGCGGCAACCAGCAGAAGGTCCTCCTCGGCCGCTGGCTCGCCACCGCCCCCGAGATCCTCATCCTCGACGAGCCGACCCGCGGCATCGACGTCGGGGCGAAGGCCGAGATCCAGGAGAAGGTCGTCGCCCTCGCCGGCGAGGGCGTCGCCGTGGTCTTCATCTCGTCCGAGCTCGACGAGGTCGTCCGTCTCAGCGACCGCATCATCGTCCTGAAGGACCACCGCGTGATCGCGGAGATCCTCAACGGTCCCGCTGTCACTGCGGAGTCGATCGTCACTACCATCGCCGCAGAGGGAGTCGTCGACGAGGACGTCGTCGTCCTCGAGAGCGCCACGCAGGAGGCCGCATCATGAGCAGCGACACCCGACCCGCCCGGGGATCCGTCCTCGGCGGGATCATCCGCCGCCAGTACTTCTGGGGAGTCGTGGCGATCGCGCTGCTCCTCCTCGTCAACGTCGTCAAGGACCCGGGCTACCTGGCCGTCTCGGTCAGCCCGACCACCGGCTACCTCGTCGGCAACGTCATCGACATCGCCCGCGCCGCCGCTCCGATCCTGATGATCGCCGTCGGCATGTGCCTGGTCGTCGCGACCGGGGGCATCGACCTCTCGGTCGGCTCGATCATGGTCGTCGCCGGCGCCGTCTCGATGGAGTTCCTCAACTCCGCGGGAGCGCCGGACTCGCTCGGCGCCGCAGCGGGAGCCTTCGCGCTCGCCCTCCTGGTGGCCGCCGTGCTCGGAGCCGTGAACGGCGTCCTGGTCTCGGTGGTGGGCCTCCAGCCCTTCATCAGCACGCTGGTCGTGATGCTCGCGGGCCGCGGCCTGGCGAAGGTCATCACCGGCGGCCAGAACACCGCCGCCACCAACGAGCCCTTCCGCTGGCTCGCGAACGGGTACGTCTTCGGGCTCCCGGTCGTGTTCCTCCTCGCCATCGCCATCGTCGTGGTCGTCGGAGTCCTGGTGCGCCGCAGCGCCCTCGGCCTGATGATCGAGGCCATCGGCATGGACCCGAAGGCGGCCCGCCTCGCGGGCATCAACCGCCGGGGCCTGCTGATGACCGCCTACATCGGCAGCGGCATCCTCGCCGGAGTCGCGGGCGTGTTCGCCACGGCGAGCGTGATGACGGTCGACGTCTCGCGCACCGGCTACCAGCTCGAGCTCGACGCGATCCTCGCGGTCGTCATCGGCGGCACCTCGCTCGCCGGCGGCAAGTTCAACATCACCGGTGCCGCCGTGGGCGCGATCCTGATCGCCACCCTCGACAAGACCGTCGTGTTCCTCGGAGTCTCGTCCTCCGCGACGCCCGCCTTCAAGGCGATCGTCATCGTCGCGCTCTGCCTCCTGCAGTCCGAGCGCGTCCGCTCCGCCTTCAAGTCCCGTCGCGAGGCGCGCCGCAGCGTCCCGCAGAAAGAGGCGATCCCCGCATGAGTGCCGTGATGACCCGCTCCGCCCCTCCGGCGAGCACCAAGCGCACCTCCGGGGCGCGCGGCTGGCTGAGCCAGCACCTGGACAAGCTGCCCACCCTGGCCGCGCTGATCATCTTCTTCGGGATGATCGTCTACGGCGAGGCCGCCTACGGCCGGATCCTGCAGGCGAGCACGATCTCGAACCTGCTGGTCAACAACGCGCACCTGATCATCCTCGCCGTGGGCCTCACCTTCGTGATCCTCACCGGCGGCATCGACCTCTCGGTCGGCGCGGTGATCGCGTTCAGCAGCGTGAGCGGCGTGCTCCTGATCAACGCCGGCTGGAACCCCTGGCTCGTGATGGTCCTGATGGTCGTGATCGGCGCCCTGTTCGGCGTGATCTCCGGCGTCCTGATCCAGTACTTCAACGTGCAGCCGTTCATCGCGACGCTCGCGATGATGTTCCTGGCCCGCGGTCTCGCCTCCATGCTGAGCACCGTCCCGGAGCGCCTCCCCGAGGACTCGGCCGTGCTGAGCCTGGCCACGCCGATCAAGCTGATCGACGGCCCCAAGGTCAACGACTTCGTCATCAGCCCCGGCGTGATCATCGCGATCCTCGTCGTGGCCGGCGCGTTCTTCGTGCTCCACCGCACCCGCCTGGGCCGCACGGTCTACGCGATGGGCGGCTCCGAGCAGTCGGCGGCCCTGATGGGCCTCCCGGTGGTGCGGACCAAGCTGTTCATCTACATCATCAGCGGCACGCTCGCCGGTCTCGCCGGTGTGGTCTACACCGCCCGCCTCGGCAGCGCGCAGAACATCACCGGCACCGGCTGGGAGCTCGACGCCATCGCGGCGACCGTCATCGGCGGCACGCTGCTCACCGGCGGTGTCGGCTTCGTGCTCGGCTCGGTGGTCGGCGCCCTGGTGCTCGGACTGATGAACGTCCTGATCACCCGCGACGGCGGCATCCCGCCGGAGGCGACCACGATCATCACCGGAGGCATCCTCCTGGTCTTCGTCCTCCTCCAGCGCGCCGTCATGGCCCGCAGCAAGACCTGACCGGGCTCCCGCCCGATCTCCCCCGGCGCCCCCTCGTCCCTCCGCGGACGAGGGGGCGCCGTCGTGTCCGGGGCGCTCCGCCGGCCTCAGGAGGCGGAGCGGCTGAGCGTCAGCGCGGCCTGCTCGCGGGTGCCGTAGCCGCACTCCTCGGCGAGGCGGGCGAAGTCGGCAGGGCCCCGCCGCCGCAGGCCGATGCGGCGCCGGAGGGTGCCCGCCCGACGCGTCGCGATCTCCTCCGCCGGCGTGCGGCCGAGGAACGCGAACGCCTCCGCGAGCATGCGAGGGGAGACGAGCAGCTCCCGGGCGAGCACCGCGGCGGAGAACGCCGGGTCGCGGTGACGTGCCTCGATCACCGGGATCGCCTCCGCGTAGACCTGGTCGGCGCCCCGGGTCCGGACCCGCGGAGCGCTGTGCTCGACGATCCCCTCCAGCAGCAGTTCGCTCGCCCGCCTCACGCCGGCGGCCCCGAGCACGGCCGGATCCCCCTCGATCAGACTGTTGGCGAGGGCACGGGCAGGCGTCCAGACCGACTCGCGCACCGGCACGACCTCGTTGATCCGCTCGCGGACCCACCGGTGCTCGAGCACGGCGGCGTCGAAGCTCCAGGTGTACGAGACGGTCGGCCGCCGGTAGTCGATGCGCGCCGGGACCCTGGCGTCGAGGAGCAGGACGCTGTTCGGCGTCGCCTCGAGCACGCCCTCGTCGAGGACGACCTCTCCCCCGCCCTCGACGATCAGGGAGATGTGAACGCCCGCCGGCCTGTCCGCCCTGTCGACCGACGGCGAGGGGGCGACCCTGATCCCGTTCGGCCCCCACACCCGCGTCAGCGCGAGTCCCGGTCCGTCCGCTGCGTCCATCCGCAGACCGGGAGCGCCGGTCCCGCGCTCGTACCAGGCGCGAGCGAACGCCTGCATCCGCTCCTCTGCGGCCCCCATCTCCCGCCTCCTCCGCGTCGAACGAACAGAATCCCTCATCTGTCGATCACCGCCGGACGTTCGCACGGATCTCCCAGGCCTCCGCGCCTCGCGCTCGGAATCCGGCCGCACGCCGTCGCCGGACCGGGAGGACGGCCACGGGGACCGTCCCGGTCAGCGGCGCTGGGAGAGCCGCCACAGCGCGCGGCGAGCGCTCCCCTCGGAGGCGAAGCCCGCCTCCACGGCCGCGCGCGCGAAGTCGGCCGTCGCCAGGGACCGCCCGCCGATCAGGAGCAGGAGGGTGCCCGCCCGGCGCCGCTCGAGCTCGTCGTCGGCCGTCCGCCCGAGGAAGGAGAACGCGCGAGCCAGCGTCAGCTCCGACACCAGGAGTTCGCGGGCGAGCCGGGCGGCGGTGAAGGCGGGATCGCGGTGGCGCTCCTCGATCAGGGCCATGGCCTCCCCGTAGACGTCCTCGGCGCGGGGACGCCTGCGCGGTGCGGAGCCCTCGACCAGCTCCTTCAGGAAGGCCTCGCCCGCCCGGGCGACGGCGGGCTGCTCCGCCAGAGCGTGGTCGCCGTCGAGGAGACCGTTCATCAGCGCCCGCGCCGGGGCCAGGAAGCAGCCGGCGACGGGCAGGACCTCGCCGAAGCGCTCCGTGAGCCAGCGCTGCTCCAGCGCCCGCTCGCCGAGCACCCAGGCGTAGATCACGGTCGAGCGGGGGAAGCGCGCCCCGGTCCGCGGCTCCGCGTCGATGACCACCAGATCACCACTGCCGCACTCGAGCATCCGTCCGTCCTGTCGGATGCGTCCTCCGCCCTCGACGACCAGCAGCAGATGCGCGCCCGGCGGGCAGCGCGACTGCGGCTTCTGCTCGAGAACGCAGCCACCGGGGATCCACAGTCTGGCGATCTCGAAGCCGAGCGAGCCCGTCGCCTCGACCCGCAGTCCAGAACGGGCCTCCACGCCGTTCCAGTGCTCGGCCATCCGCCGGTACATCTCGGCCGATCTCGACCTCATCGGGCGCCCCCTCCTCGCGGGCACGCTGACGCCTCACCACGGGAGTGATTCGCAGCCCCCGCGCACTCCGTTTGTCATCGGACCGGTCACAGCGGACGGCTGCGCTCCCGCTCATCGCACTGGCGGCGCCCCGGCGGCGACGGGCGACCGACGGGAGCACCCGGTCGGGAGGGCTGTCGCGACTCGGAGCGGCGCCGGAGCTCACCACTCCCTCCTCACGGCAGCGCCACTTCCTCCTCACCTGCCCCCGAGCGCTTGGGCCGACCGCCCGCCCGCGGGAAGACTCCCCAGCGGTACGGCGCCCGTCGTACCCGCCGAAGCGGCCGAGCGGACGACGACCGTCCTCCGAGCAGGCCGCCGGCGAGAAGACAGACCGAGGAGCTTCACTGTGACTTCCGACAACTCTCCCGCTGAGCAGGGTCCGCTGAGGCGACGCACCGTCGTCGCCGGCGCCACCTGGTCCCTGCCCGTGATCGCCGCAGCGACGGCCACCCCGGCCGCCGCCGCCTCTGCCACGCAGACCCTCGTGTTCAGCTCCATCCCGACCATGATCGCGTGCACGCCCAACACGGCGCCGATCACGCTGACCCTCACCGGCGGCACCGTCGCGAACGTCCCTGTGCGGGTGAACACCCCGCCCGGCTTCCGCTTCGGAGGGAGCGGGACCGACACCTTCGTGACCGACGCGAACGGAGTCGCCACCATCCCGGTCGGCGGCGTCATCGCGGGCCCCTCGACCGGCTCGGCCCTCGCCTTCGGCGGCTCGGCGAAGACGAACGCCCCGTTCCCGGTCCGCCAGACCGGCGACCTGCAGTACAGTACGGGCCTCGCCACTGTTCCCGACAACTCCGGATTCATCCACACCTCCTCGCAGGGTGTGAACGGCAACGTCTCCGTCAAGGCGAACGGCGACATCTGGCAGTACCGGCGGTCGGACGGCTGGCAGAAGCTCGGCACGGGCGCCTCCACGGAGCCCAGCACGTCCGGGCTCACGCAGCAGCCGGACGGAACCTACAACGCGCACTGGATCAAGGACGGAGTCCTCCAGTACGGCAAGGCGCTCGCGACCGTTCCGAACAACTCCGGATTCGTCCGCACCTACGGTCAGGGCGCGGACGGGAACGTCTCCATCAAGGCGAACGGCGACGTCTGGCGGTACAACCGCCAGGCCGACGAGTGGACCCTTCTGGGCACCGGCGCCAGCACCGAGCCGAGCGCGGCCGGCATCTCCGCGAACCCGGCCGGGACCCTGAACGTCCACTGGATCAAGAACGGAGTCCTGCAGTACGGCACCGCAGCGGCCACGGTGCCGACCAACTCCGGATTCGTCCGCGTCTACGGCCTCGGCACCCGCGGCACGATCGCCGTGAAGTCGAACGGCGACATCTGGCGGTACACCCCGCAGGGCAACGTCTGGGACCTCGTCGGCACCGGAGCCAGCACCGAGCCGAGCGCCGCCGGACTGACCCAGCGGCCGGGCGGGACGTTCGAGATCCACTGGATCAAGGACGGGGTCCTGCAGTACGGCACCCGGCTCGCGACCGTTCCGGAGAACTCCGGGTTCGTCCGCACCTACGGTCAGGGAGCGGATGGGAACGTCTCCGTGAAGGCGAACGGCGACATCTGGTACTACAGCACGGCGCAGAGCACGTGGACCAAGATCGGCTCCGGTGCCAGCACCGGCCCCGATGCGGCCGGGATCACCGCCCAGGGAGACGGCGCGCTGAACCCCCACTGGATCAAGGCGAGAACCGACTGCCGCTGATCCGCGCCCGGCGGCCCTCTCCGCCCGCGTCCTGCCGGACCGCGGGCGAGGAGGGCCGCCTCCGCCCTCCCGCCGAGGACGGGCGCCTCGTCCGAGGAGGAACGCGCCACCCCGTCTCGGCGCCCCTCCCCCGGCCTAACGTGGTCACCGCCCGCGCACCCCGTCCCCGCTGCGAAGGAGCCCGGTGACCGCTTCCGAGCAGCCGGCCGCCCAGCGCGGTCTCGTCGAGACGCTGCAGCTGAGCGGTCCCCGCGTGGAGGCGTGGCTGAGGAGCCTCGGCTGGGCGAGCGACGGAGCTCCGCCCCTGCACCTCGCCGGGGACGTGCTCGCCGTCGACGGCTTCCGGCTGAGCCGCCTCTGGCACACACCCGGCACGCTCCGGACCGACCCGCCCCTCCCCGCCCCCGACCGGGCCGAGGTCGATCTCATCGTCCCGGTCGCCGGCGAGATCGTCGTCGACGGCCCTCTCGAGGCCGCTCGTCTGCGGCCCGGCGGGCTCGCCCTCCTCCGACGCGACGACTCCGCTCGGTTCCGGGCGGAGGAGGACTCCGCCTGGCTGGCGCTGAGGACGTCCTGGGGCAGGCTCGGCCTCACGAGCGCACAGTCCGACGGGCCGTCCCGCACCCTGCTCGCCGCCGACAGCTACAGCGGCGCCTTCGTCTCCCTCGTCAACGCGACCCTCAACGCGGACCTCGCGGCGGGCGATCCCGGCTTCAGCGAGCTGCGCCGCGCGCTCGAGGCGACCGCGTCGGCCCTGATCAAGCAGAGCCTGCCGCCCGCCCGTCCGGAGGACGGACTCGAGGGCGTCCTCCTCCGCGCGATCGCCGTCATCGATGCGGAGGCGGGTGACGCGGACTTCACCGCCGGCGTTCTCGCGATGCGGCTCCGCGTCTCGCGGGCGACGCTGGACCGCGCCTTCCACCGCCGGGGCACGACCGTGGCCGCGACCCTCCGCGAGCGGCGCGTGCACCTCGCCGCGTCGCTGCTCGCCGCGAGCCCGTCGCTCTCGCCCTCGGCTCGCGCGGCCGTGGCCGAGCGGGCCGGCTTCCGGACGCTGAGGGCGATGGACCGCGCGCTGAGCCGTTCGCGCGACGTCGACCGCGGCTGATCCGACCGGACATCGGCGTACGCGTCGCTCCAGGATGCACCCGGGATTCGTCGAACCGGTTCGCCTCTCCTCTGGAGTGTCGGGAAATGATCCGGTTAGGCTCTTCACGTTGTCGTCAACATAGTGTTACCGTGAACATTGCCGCGTACGAAGCCGGCACACTCCCTCCCCTCAGCAATGGTGCCGACCCTGGAGCAAAGCGCGATGAAGCCTTTCCTGCGACCACTCGTCCTCGTGACGGCCGTGGCCCTCACCGTCCCCCTTCTGACGGCCCAGTCGGCGAGCGCAGCTCCCTCCGACAGCCTCGTCCTGCGCTACGCGCTCGACGAGACGAGCGGCACGACCGTCGCCGACAGCTCGGGCAAGGGCCGCACCGGCACGCTCGTCAACGGAGCCGCTCCTCGCGGAGCCGCGGGCGTCGCCCTCGACGGGACCGACGACTACGTCAAGCTGCCCGACGACCTGCTCGCGGGCCTGAACTCGATCACGGTCAGCACCGAGGTCCTGGTGAACGCGAACCAGGGCACGCCCTACTTCATCTGGGGCCTCGGCAACACGACGAACGGCGCCGGGAACGGCTACCTCTACACGACGGGCAACGGCTACAAGGCCTCGATCGCCACCGGCAACTGGACCACCGAGCAGACCGTCAACTCCAACGCGAACCTCGCGCGCAGCGTCTGGAAGACCCTCACCTACACGCTCGACGACGCGAGCGACACCGCACGCCTCTACCTCGACGGCACCCAGGTCGCGCAGCAGACAGGAGTGACCATCACTCCCGCCGCGATCGGCAACGGCACCACCACCGCGAACGCGATCGGCCGCTCCGTCTACACGGCGGACAAGACCCTCGCCGGCTCGGTCCGCGACTTCCGCGTCTACAGCACGGCGCTCAGCGCGGCCGACGTCGCGACCCTCCAGGCCCCGGACAGCACGCGCGTCTCCCGCGACTCCGCCGCCCTGGACCTCGGGAGCCTCTCCTCGGTCTCCGCGAACCTCACCCTCCCGACGACCGGCCCCAACGGCTCCGCCATCGCCTGGGCCTCGAGCAACTCCGCGGTCGTCTCGACCAGCGGAGTCGTCACGCCGCCCGCGACCGGGGTCGCCTCGGTCGAGCTGACCGCCACGACCACCCGCGGCTCGGCCACGGCCACCCGCACCTTCACCGCCACCGTGCCCGCCAAGGACGTGAACGCCGACGCCCAGAAGGCGCTGGACGCCCTCTCGATCGTCAACTCCGGCGACGTCCGCGGCAATGTGACGCTGCCCGCGAAGGCCGGCTCCTACGACGTCGCCTGGGCCTCCTCGAACTCGGCCGTGCTCAGCACGACCGGCGTCGTGAAGCGCCGGTCCGCCGCCACGCCCGTCACACTCACCGCGACGATCGCCGGCACGACCGCGACCCGGCAGCTGCCCGTCACGGTGACCGCGGCTCCCGCGGACCTCGACACCGAGTACGACGCGGGCTACCTCTGGACCCACTTCGCCTCGACCGACTACGAGAAGATCTACTTCGGCTCCAGCACCGACGGCCTGCACTGGTCGAAGCTCAACAACGACAAGGCCGTGCTCGCCAACCTCGGCGGCACCCTCGGCGTCCGCGATCCGCACCTCGTGCGCTCCCCCACCGGCGACGAGTACTGGATCATCGGCACCGACCTGCACGCCGAGGGCACCGCTCCCGGCGGCACCTGGGACCAGACCAACGCGAGCAAGAACCTCGTCGTCTGGCGCTCGACGGACCTCGTGAACTGGAGCGATCAGAGCATCGTCTTCGCCGGCTTCCCCGACGCGGGCAACGTCTGGGCTCCTGAGGCGATCTGGGACGACGCGACCGGCCAGTACTACGTCTACTGGGCCGCCCGCGACAAGACGCTGACCGGCGGGGCCTCCGCCCAGCGCGTCTACGTCTCGACCACGCGCGACTTCGTCGGCTTCTCCACCCCGAAGGTCTGGCTGGACGAGAACCCCGCCGCCGGCGGCGGGAGCCGCGGCAGCATCATCGACACGACCATCGCGAAGGAGGGGGACACGTACTACCGCTTCTCCACCGCCGACTGGCGCACGGTCGTCGACAAGGCCCCGAGTCTCGCCGGCCCCTGGACCCGCGTGATCGGCTTCGGCGAGGAGAAGTCCCGCGGCCTCTCCGACCACCTCGAGGGCCTCACCGTCTACCAGCTGCCCGACGGCCGCTGGGTCGTCATGGGCGACTCGTTCGGCTACTCCGCCTACGTCACCGACACCCTCGCGGACATGCGGTTCACGGCGCTTCCTGTCGGCACCACCGGCGCGAACACGTACTCGTTCTCGAAGCCCTTCCGCCACGGCTCGGTGCTCCGCCTCTCGAGCGCTGAGGAGGCGCGCCTGACGGCCGCCTACGGCACCAGCAGCACCGGCCCCGCCGCGAAGCCGGTCAACGCGGCCGGCGAGATCCTCCGCTACACCTTCGACGGCGGCTCGGGCACCACGGTGCGCGACAGCTCGGGCAACAACCAGAACGGCACGCTGCCCTCGGGTGGCACCTGGAAGGACGGCGCCCTGCAGCTCGACGGCACCGACGACTACGTCAAGCTGCCGAACGACCTGCTCGCCGGAGTGACGGACCTCACCATCCAGTCCGACGTCTGGATCGACCCCGCGCAGGGCGGCGCCTACTTCCTCTACGGCCTGGGCAACACCACGAACGGCGCCGGCGACGGCTACCTCTTCACCTCGGGCAACAACTACCGCACCAGCATCGCGACCGGGAACTACACCACCGAGCAGACCGTCGCCGGCGGCTCGGCCCTCCCCCGCGGCACCTGGGCGCACCTGACGTACACGCTCTCCGGCACCACCGGCACGATCTACCTCGACGGAGTGAAGGTCGCCAGCGGCACCGTCACGACCGACCCGAAGGACATCGGCGGCGGCTCCACCTCGGCGAACTACATCGGGCGCTCGAACTACGACGCCGACAACCGCTTCCGCGGCCAGATCCGCGAGTTCTCGGTCTACAACCGGGCCCTCAGCGCCTCCGAGGTGCTCGCCGCCTCCGGCAACACGTCGGCCCTGGTCGACCTGTCGCTCAGCGGCGACGTCCTGAAGACGGCCCCGATCGTCGACTCGGCGAGCAGGACGGTCACCTTCCCGGTGAAGCCGGGGACCGACCTGACGAAGCTCACCCCGACCTTCTCCACCGCGGCCGGCGTCACGGCGAGCCCCGCCTCCGGCACCGTCCGCGACCTCTCCACCCCGCAGACGGTCGTGCTCACGCCCGCCGCCGGCGGCACCGCGACCACCTGGACCCTGAAGGCCGTCGTCATGAAGTCCCCGGTCCTCGCAGGCCTGAACGCCGACCCGAACATCGCGGTCTTCGGCGACACCTACTACCTGTACGCGACCTCGGACGGCTTCGCCGGCTGGGGCGGCAAGACCTTCTACGCCTGGTCCTCGAAGAACCTCATCGACTGGACCCGCTCGGAGCAGCCCTTCCTGACGCTCGACGGCGCGAACGGCAACGTGCCGTGGGCGACCGGCAACGCCTGGGCGCCGACGATCATCGAGAAGAACGGGAAGTACTACTTCTACTTCTCCGGCGAGAACTCCTCGCTGAACCGCAAGACGATCGGAGTCGCCGTCTCGGACAGCCCGATGGGCCCGTTCACGGCGCAGCCGACCGCGATGATCACCAACGGCGAGTCCGTGCGGTCCGGCCAGGCGATCGACCCCGCCGCGTTCACCGACCCGAAGACCGGCAAGAGCTACCTCTTCTGGGGCAACGGCGACCCGCTCTACGGGGAGCTGTCCGACGACATGCTCTCGATCAAGACCGGCACGATCAAGAAGATCAGCGGTCTGACCGACTTCCGCGAGGGTGCGTTCCTGAACTACCGCGACGGTCTGTACCACCTCACCTACTCGATCGACGACACCGGCTCGGAGAACTACAAGGTCGGCTACGCCACCTCGACGAGCGTCGACGGACCGTGGACCTACCGCGGCGTGGTCCTCGAGAAGGACACCTCGCAGGGCATCCTCGCCACGGGCCACAACTCGATCGTCAACGTGCCCGGCACGGACGACTGGTACATCGCCTACCACCGCTTCGCCATCCCCGGCGGAGACGGCCAGCACCGCGAGACGACGATCGACCGGGTGACCTTCGACAAGACGACCGGGCTCATGCAGAAGGTCGTCCCGACCCTCACCAGCGTCGCCGCGCAGACGATCGTCGACACCGCGCCGCTCGCAGCCTCGATCACGGGGAAGGCGACGGTGGGCAGCACGCTGACCGCCTCCGCCTCCTCCCCGTGGACGGCGACCGGCTTCCAGTGGAAGCGCGGTGGGACCGCGATCAGCGGGGCGACGGCGTCGAGCTACACGCTCACCGCCGCCGACCGCGGAGCGACGATCTCGGTGGCCGTGACCGCCGCGAAGCCGCAGTGGACGCCGGCGACGGCCTCCGCCTCCGTCGGTCCCGTGACCGACTCGGCACCCGCGATCGCCGTGACCACGACCTCCACGACGCGCTGCGCCGCCGGGAAGATCGTCGTCACCGCGACCGCCACGAACCCGAACGCCTTCGCCGCGAAGATCGTGATCGGCACGACGTGGGGCTCCAAGAGCTTCGCCGACGTCGCTCCCGGCGCCACCGTCTCGGCCGCCTTCACCACCCGGGCGACGAGCGTGACCGACGGATCCGCGACCGCCACGGCGACCGCGTTCATCAGCGGGAAGCCGGCCACGGCCTCCGCGACCGCCCCCTACTCCGCGGCCAGCTGCAGCTGATCCGCGGGCACGACCCACACCCATTGAGATCGAGCCGGCGACGACGCCGGCCGGAGAACGGAGAACACCCGACATGAACACCCGATCCCTTCTGATCCGCGGAGCCGCTGGACTGGCCGGAGGCGTCCTCCTGCTCGGAGTCGCCGGAACGGCGTTCGCCGCCGAGGTCAACTACGGCAACGACGACGTCGACATCAACGTCGAGATCGCCGACCTCCCCGGGACCGGCGCCCTCTCGATGACCGTCGCCGCGGACTCGACGACGCTGACCGAGACCGGCTCGGACAACGTCCGCCGCCAGTTCACCGGCACCCTGCCCACCGTCACGGTCACCGACACCCGTGACGCCGCGGACGTCTCCCCCGACTCCGCGTGGTACGTCATCGGCACGGCGAGCGACTTCACGTCGGCCGACGGCTCGACCATCGGCGCCGAGAACCTCGGCTGGACCCCGGACCTGGTCGACGGTGGAGACCTCGGCGAGGTCGCCGCGGGCGATGAGGTCGGCACCGCCATCGACGGCGGCGCCAACGGCGTCGGCCTGAAGGGCAAGGAGCTGCTCGCGATCGTCGCCAGCAACTCCCAGCAGGTCAACCCCGAGGGCTCCTGGAGCGCCGACGCCGACCTCTTCCTCCGCACCCCCGTGAACGTGGACGCCGGCGCGTACTCGTCCACCATCACCCTGTCGCTCTTCGAGTGACCCGTCGCGGCCGGGGGACGCACTCCCTCGGCCGCGATCCCACCACGGCCGACGCGGCCGGGCCCGCCCGCCCGGCCGCGTCGTGCTTCCCCCGTGCGACCATGAGGTTCTGATGACTGCTCCGCGCCGCTCCGCCGCTCCCCGCCGCCCGCTCCTCCCCGCGCTGCTCGCGCTGATCGTCGCCCTCCTCGGCGCGGGGGTCGCTCCGGCGGCCGTCGCGGCCGACGGAGCGATCACCTGGGCGGTCAGCCCCTCCACCGACGGCGTCCCCGACAAGCGCGCGTGGGTCGAGCTCGAGCTCGCCCCCGGCGCGAGCGCCTCGGACGAGGCGGTCGTGCGGAACCTCAGCGACCAGCCCGTGACCTTCAGCATCACCAGCGCCGACGGCTACTTCACCGACACCGGCCGCTTCAACATGCTCAACTCGGACCAGGAGTCGGTCGACGCCGGGCTGTGGATCTCCGCCCCCGAGACCGTGACCGTCGATCCGGGCAGCAGCGGCGTGGTGCCGTTCACCGTGACGGTCCCCGACAACGCCACCCCCGGCGACCACGCCGCCGGCATCGCCGCCTCCGTGCTCTCGCAGGGCACCGAGGCGGGAGGCGCGAACGTCGGAGTGGAGAGCCGCATCGGCTTCCGCGTGATGACCCGCGTGACCGGCGAGGTGACCCCCTCCTTCTCCGTCGAGGACCTGGCCAGCGACTACCGCCTCTCCTGGAACCCGTTCCAGCCCGGCTCCCTCTCGCTCGTCGCCGACGTGGTGAACACTGGCAACGTGCGCCTGCTGCTCGACGGCACGGCGAGCGCCCAGGGCGCCACCGCCCCCGTCGTCGCGGCCGACGCGCCCCAGCAGGAGCTGCTGCCCGGCGACCGGCGCAGCGTCTCGGTGCAGCTCGACGGCATCTGGCCCCTCTTCGGGGTCGGCGCCGACCTGACCATCGCACCGACCGTCGCCGCCGCCGATCAGGAGCCGGTCGCCACCGCTCCCGTGACGAAGTCGATCACGGTCGCCGCCGTGCCGGTCCCGCAGCTGCTCGTGATCCTCGGGGTCGGCCTCATCCTCGCGGCGCTGCTCGCCGGGCGCTCGCGCTCGCGCCGCCGCATCGCCGCCCTGGTGCAGCAGGCCAAGGAGGAGGGCCTGCGCGAGGGCGCGCGCGTCTCCTCCTGAGCACCCCCTCCGCACGCTCCCTCCCCCCTCCCTGCCGCCGAGGGGCCCCGGGCCGTCGAGAGGACCCGCTACACCGGGTTCCCCCGACGGTCCAGGGTTCGCTCACCGCGCGGCCATGCGTCAGAGTGAGCGGATGACCACCACCTCCCTGGAGGCGCCGACTCGGCGTCTCGGCCTCATCGCGCTCATCGCGACCCTCGGCGGCCTCCTCTTCGGCTACGACACCGGCGTCATCAACGGCGCCCTCGAGCCGATGTCGGCCGAGCTGGGCCTCACCGCGCTGACCGAGGGGGTCGTCACCAGCTCGCTCCTCTTCGCCGCCGCGATCGGCGCGATCTCGGGCGGACGCCTCGCCGACGCCCTCGGGAGGCGGACCACGATCCGCCTCCTCGCCGTGCTCTTCCTCGTCGGCGCCCTGGTCTGCGTGGTGGCGCCGGGCTTCGGCGTGATGGTCCTCGGGCGGGCGGTCCTCGGACTGGCCGTCGGCGGCGCCTCGGTGGTCGTGCCGATCTACCTCTCCGAGATCTCCCCCTCCGAGATCCGCGGCTCGCTCGCCGGCCGCAACGAGCTGATGATCGTGATCGGCCAGCTCGCCGCCTTCGTGGCCAACGCCGTCATCGGCACCGTCTGGGGCGAGCTGCCCGGCGTCTGGCGGATCATGCTCGCCGTCGCCGCGCTCCCCGCCGCCGCGCTCCTGCTCGGCATGACCCGGGTCCCGGAGTCGCCGCGCTGGCTGATCGCGCACGGCCGCCGCGACGAGGCGCTCGACGTGCTCACGACCATCCGGACGCCCGACCGGGCCCATGCGGAGGCGGAGACCATCGCCCGCTCGATCGGCGCGAAGGACGGCCCGAGGATCCCCCTGCTGCAGGCGCTGCGCGAGCGCTGGGCGGTGCGCATCCTGCTGGTCGGCATCGGGATCGGAGTCGCCCAGCAGCTCACCGGCATCAACTCGATCATGTACTACGGCCAGTCGGTGCTGAAGGAGGCGGGCTTCGACCACGACGGCGCGCTCGTCGCCAACATCGCACCCGGGGCGATCGCCGTGATCGGCGGCCTGATCGGGCTGCGGCTCATGCAGACGATGAACCGCCGCACGACCCTCCTGCTCGGCTACTCCCTGACCACCGCGATGCACTTCCTGATCGGCATCGCCTCCGTCGCGCTCCCCGTGGGGAACCCGGCGCGGCCGTACGTGATCCTGGTGCTGGTCGTCGCGTTCGTGGGGAGCATGCAGACGTTCCTCAACATCGTCACCTGGGTGATGCTGTCCGAGATCTTCCCGCTGCGGATCCGCGGCGTCGGCGTCGGCATCGCGATCTTCTGCCACTGGATCACGAACGCGGTGCTCGGCCTGTTCTTCCCCACCCTCGTCTCCGGCGTCGGCATCACCGGAACGTTCTTCCTGTTCGGCGCCGTCGGCCTGCTCGCGCTCGTCTTCATCTGGAAGCGCGTGCCCGAGACCCGCGGCCGCGCCCTCGAGGAGGTCGAGGCGGGCGTCGTCTCCGGCGAGCTCCTGCGCCGCTGACGCCCGCCCTCGGGATCCGCCTACTGGTAGGTGACGAGGTCGGGGAGGGGGCGCACCTCGGCCATGGTCTCGGCGGGGGTGAGCATGGGCGCGTCCTCGTCGTAGAAGTTCTTCCAGCCCCAGCCGATGCCCTCGGGGGCGCCCTCGTGCAGCGCGTCCCAGGTCGCCTGCTTGTCGGGCTGCGAGCCCTGGCCATCGACGTGGATGAGGAACTCCAGCTCGGGCCGGTCGCGGCGGATGCTGTCGCGGTCCTGCAGCATCGACAGCCGGAACTGGTGCAGCACGAACATCTTCGGCGGCAGCCCCTCGCTCTGCACCAGGTCGGCCAGCCACTCCGACACGCTGTCGACCTCGGCGGCCGAGACGCGCCCGATCTGCTGCAGCGGCTTCTGGCCGGGCAGCAGGCGCCACTCCGGGTCGAGCGCGAGGCCGACGTTGGGCAGCGACAGGAGGTCCGCGTACTGCTTCGCCTGGGTGAGGAAGTCGGTCAGCCCCGACTGCAGGTCGAGCACCACGTACATCCCCGCCGCCTGCGCCGCGTCGATGTAGGGGCGGATGTCGGCGGCGTCGAGCTCGTTGGAGTAGTCGCCGTCCTTGCCGGGGTCGCCCGCCGCGACCGTGGTGATGATCTCGAGGCTCGGCACGATCTTCTTGTCGGTGAGCGCCCGGTACGGCTCGGCCACCGCCTCCGCCCGCGCGATCGTGGGCTCGAGGCCCTGCTCCCCCAGCACGCCGAGGACGGGAGCGCCCGGAGTGCCGTAGATCGCGACGAAGAGGTGCCCGCCGAACATCCGCTGGCCGCCGCCCGGCAGCTGCCAGCCGCTCGCGGCCGCGCGCACGGCCCACTCGGGCTCGGGCTGGGCGGCGAGCACGGGGCCGAGCAGCAGCGTGCAGGAGGCGTCGGCCTCGGCGATCGCGGTCACGGCTCCGCCCGAGGCGAGCAGGTCGTCGCCGTCGACCACGGTGACGGGCACGCCGGCCGCGCGGGCGGTCGCCAGTGCGGCGACGTCGGCGTCCTGCGCGCGGGCGAGAGCGTGCAGGCCGGTCAGGGCGTCGGCCCGGGCCGGGAGAGCGCCGAAGGGAGCGTCGGAGGCGGTGGACGGCGCCGCGGCGGCGAGGTCGGCGAGCGCCAGGTCGGTCACGGTCAGGCCGGACGCGGTGCTGAGGGCGGCCGCGTCGGAGGCGGAGGCGACGACGTCGACGCCCTCGGGCGCGGTGACGTCGCCGATCGCGAGCACGCGGGTCACGCCGAGGCGGGCGAACTCGGCGGCGAGGGCGTCGGAGGTCGGAGCGGTGGAGGACGGTGTGGCGGACGGGGTGGCGGATCCGGTCGCGGAGTCGGACGGGCCCCCCGGATCGGACGGCGTCTCGGAAGCCGTGGATCCCGCGGCCGCGGCGTCCGCGGTCGGGGCGGCCGTCGCTCCGGATCCCGCCGAGCCGACCAGCAGCGGCACGCCCCAGGCGATGCTCACCTGGGCGGCGCGCAGGCGGGACTCGGCGACGTCCTCGACCAGGACGACCAGCGGAGCCGCGGCGAACAGGGCCGCGCTCGCGGCGAGCGCGTCCGGGGCGAGCGCCACCGGCCCGCTCGGAGCCGCGGTGCGGGTGCGGGGCGCCTCCTGCTGAGCGTCGTCCGGAGCGGAGGAGTCGGGCGTGCAGGCGCTGAGCAGCGGGAGCACCGCGAGACCGCCGATCACGACGCTGCGGCGCGAGAGCCCGGAGCGGGAGGGGACGGAACGGGGTGTCGAGGGCATGGCAGGCCTCTCCTCTCGGAGCCCGATCGGGGCTCTCTGGTGCGTGGCTGGTCCTCTCGACTATCGCAGGCCCGGCGGCGGCGAGCGCCGAGGGAGCCGTCTCGGGCGCGCCTCCGACGCCGTCCGGACATGCAGAAGGGGAGCGGCGCCGCAGCTCCGCTCCCCTCCGAGTGGCTGGATCAGACCGTGCGGGGGGCCTTCGCGAGGTTGGCCTCGAGCTCCTCGCGGTTCTGCCGCACCACGTAGGCGGGGCGGTCGCGCTCGACGCGCCACGACTCGCTCAGCGGCGTGATCGCGACGGTGTCGAAGCCGATCCGGTCGTAGAGGTCGGTCACGAAGTGGATCGCCTCGGGGTAGTCGCTCGACGTCGCGAGGGCACGGCGGTCGGGCGTGCCGACCGGGGTGCCGTCGGTGGTGATGTCGGCGGCCATGATGTGGTTGAACGCCTTGACGACCTTCGACTCCGGGAGGTGCTGCTGGAGCATCTCGCTGGTCGTGGTCTCGCCCTTGTCGAGCGCCTCGATGCGGCCGTCGCGCTCGAAGTAGTAGTTGTTCGTGTCGAGGACGATCTTGCCGGCGAGCGGGGCGACCGGCACCTCCTCGAGGTTCTTCAGCGGCACCGTCACCACGGCGATCTCGGCGGCCTCGGCCGCCTCCTGTGCCGTGGCGGCGCGGGCCTTCGGGCCGAGCTCCGCGATGAGGTCGGCGAGGGTCTCGGGGTCGCGCGAGTTCGCGATGACCACCTCGTCCCCGAGGGCGATGACCGCCCGTGCGACCTGGCTGCCGATGTTGCCTGCTCCGATGATTCCGTACGTCGTCATGCTGAGGAGAACGCGGAGGGTGCCCAGGCATTCCGCTCTGCGGCGTTCTCCCACGCCGCACCCAGGTGGGCCCGTGCCTCCAGTAGCCTCGGTCCTCGGGCGCCGCTGCCCGAGAAGGAGTCCGTGATGCCGCAGTACGACCTCCCGCTCGACCTCCTCGAGCAGTACGCCCCCGAGATCGCCGAGCCCGCCGGGTTCGCCGAGTTCTGGCGCGACACGATCGCCGAGGCGAGGGCCGTCGCGACCGAGCCGCGCCTCGAGCGGGTCGACGCCGGCTTCGGACTGCTCGACACCTTCGACGTCACCTACTCCGGCTTCGGCGGCCACCCGATCCGCGCGTGGCTGATCCTCCCCCGCGGCGTCGAGGGCCCCCTCCCCGGGCTCGTGACCTTCATCGGCTACGGAGGCGGCCGCGGGCAGCTCGCGGAGTGGACCGCGATGTCGGCCGCCGGCTACGCGCACCTGGTCATGGACACCCGCGGCCAGGGGTCCGGGCACCGCTCCGGAGCGACGCCCGACCCGGTGGGCAGCGGGCCGCACGTCTCCGGCTTCATGACGCAGGGCATCGAGTCGCCCGCGGAGCACTTCTACCGCCGCGTCTTCACCGACGCCGTCCGAGCGCTCGACGTGCTGCGCGCGCACCCCGCGGTCGACGCCTCCCGCGTGGCCGTCTCGGGCGGCAGCCAGGGAGGCGGGATCGCCCTGGCCGTCACGGGGATCCTGGGCCTGCTCGGCGAGTCGGAGTCGGCCCGCGCGGCGATCGTCGACGTGCCGTTCCTCTCCCACATCCCGCACGCCGTGCGGCTGGTCGACACGATGCCGTACGGCGAGATCGTGCAGTACCTGCACACCCACCGCGGCGCCGAGGCGCGCGTGTTCGACACCCTCTCGTACTTCGACGGCACCTCCTTCGCCCCCTACGCGCAGTCCCCCGCGCTGTTCTCGGTGGCGCTCCGCGACGACATCTGCCCGCCGTCCACCGTCTACGCCTCCTACAACCGCTATGCCGGACCCCGCGAGATCCGGGTCTACCCCTTCAACGGCCATGAGGGCGGCGAGGCGTTCCAGATCGGCGAGCACGTGCGCTTCCTGGGGCGCGAGCTGGCGTAGGAGGAGGAGCCGCCCGGTCGGTGGGCGGGGGCGGTGCGCCCCGGCGCATCACCCGATCCGACTCTCGATCATCGCGCTGCCGATGCGGTCCTCGAGGTCGGCCAGCTCGTCGAGGACGTCGCCGACCACCCAGACCTGCCGGGCGCCTCGACGGGCGTCGCTTTGTGACGCCGTGCGTCGCGCTCGGTACCCGTTCGCGGCTCCGCTGGGCACTATCGACTCCATGACCCGCCAGATCCGCTTCAACGCCTTCGACATGAACTGCGTCGCCCATCAGTCCTCGGGCATGTGGCGCCACCCCCAGGACCAGTCCTGGCGCTACAAGGACCTCTCGTACTGGACCGACCTGGCGAAGCTGCTCGAGCGCGGCACGTTCGACGGCATCTTCATCGCCGACGTGCTCGGCACCTACGACGTCTACGGCGGCTCGAACGAGGCGGCGATCCGCCACGGCGCGCAGGTCCCCGTCAACGACCCGATCCTCCTCGTCTCTGCGATGGCCGCCGCGACCGAGCACCTCGGCTTCGGCATCACCGCGGGCACCGCCTACGAGCACCCGTACCCGTTCGCGCGGCGCATGTCGACGCTCGACCACCTGACGAAGGGCCGCGTGGGCTGGAACGTCGTCACCGGCTACCTCCCCAGCGCCGCCCGCAACATGGGCCACGAGGACCAGCTCGAGCACGACGACCGCTACGACGTCGCCGACGAGTACCTCGAGGTGCTCTACAAGCTGTGGGAGGGGTCGTGGGAGGACGACGCGGTCGTCCGCGACCGCGAGTCGGGCGTCTTCACCGACCCGGCGAAGGTGCACGAGATCGGGCACCGCGGCAAGAACTTCACCGTCCCCGGCATCCACCTCTCGGAGCCGTCGGTGCAGCGGACCCCCGTCATCTACCAGGCGGGAGCGTCGCCGCGCGGCATCCGCTTCGCGGCGGGCAACGCGGAGGCGATCTTCGTCGCGTCCTCGACGAAGGCCGGCCTGAAAGCGACCGTCTCGCGCATCCGCGACGCCCTCGAGGCGGCCGGCCGCGACCGCTACTCCGCGAAGATCTACACGCTGCTGACGATCATCACCGCCGAGACCAGCGAGGCCGCGCACGAGAAGCACCGCGACTACCTCTCCTACGGGAGCGAGGAGGGGGCGCTGGTCTTCATGTCGGGCTGGATGGGCATCGACCTGTCGCAGTACGACCTCGACGAGCCGATCGGCAACGTGAAGAGCAACGCGATCCAGTCGGCCGTCGCCAACTTCCAGGAGGCGAACGAGGACGGCTCGGAGTGGAAGGTCCGCGACATCGCCAAGCTCAGCGTGATCGGCGGGCTCGGCCCGTTCGTCGTCGGCTCGCCCGCGGAGGTCGCCGACCACCTCCAGGAGTGGGTCGAGGAGACCGATGTGGACGGGTTCAACCTCGCCTACGCGATCACGCCCGGCACCTTCGAGGACGTGGTGGAGTTCATCGTGCCGGAGCTGCGCAGCCGCGGCGCGTACCCGGAGGAGTACGTCGAGGGCAGCCTCCGCCAGAAGCTGCACGGCCGCGGCGACCGGCTGCCGGAGGAGCACCTCGGCGCCGGCTTCCGCTACGCGCCGGCGGCGGTCTGACGACAGGGGGCGCCGGGCGGCCGGTGGGGGCGGGGGTCTCCACAGGCCGGTCCGCGGCCACGCCGGACGCACGAGCACCCCGCCGCGATGCGCGACGGGGTGCTCGGGACGTGCGGAGGGGCTCAGCCCTCGAAGGTGGCGTCGAGCGTGATGTCGACCCCGGTGAGCGCCTTGCTGACGGGACAGGTCTCCTTGGCCTCGTCGGCGGCCTTGAGGAAGGCGGCCTCGTCGATGCCGGAGACCTCGCCGCTCACGACGAGCTTGATGCCGGTGAGCTTGAATCCGCCGGCCGAGTCCGGGCCGAGCGAGACGTCGGCGCGGACGTCGAGCGCCTCGACGGTGCCGCCGGCCTGGCCGAGGACGGCCGAGAACTGCATCGCGTAGCAGGCGGAGTGGGCGGCCGCGAGGAGCTCCTCGGGGCTGGTCGAGCCGTTGGCGTCGTCGGCGGCGCGCTTGGGGAACGAGACGTCGTAGGTGCCGATCTTCGAGCTCGAGAGCTCGACCTGGCCCTCGCCGGTCTCGAGCGAGCCGTTCCAGGCGGTGCGTGCGGTACGAGTGGGCATGAGTCCTCCTTGGGGGGCGGGGAGAACCGAAGAACGATCGTTCTCCCCTGATGTGCCGAGCCTAGGTGGAACGCGCGGCGTCCTGCAACCACCGGCCTCGGACCCTCGGCGAGATGCCAGTCCGGTGCGCCTCCGTCGGCGTGTCGCGCACGGGAGCGGCCTCGCGGAGGAGAGGACGGGGCCTCGGTTCAGTGCACGAGCTTCAGGCCGACGACGCAGCCGACGATCCCGAGGACCAGCAGCGTGCGCACGAGCGAGAAGCCCTCGCCGCCGAAGAACATGCCGTAGAGGACGGTCAGCGAAGCGCCGATCCCGACCCAGACCGCGTACGCGGTGCCGGTGGGCAGCTCGCGCATCGCGTAGGCGAGGCCGGCCATGCTCGCGACGACGCCGACTCCGAAGACGACCGACGGGCCGAGCCGCGTGAACCCCTCCGACTTGCCGAGGGCGGTGGCCCACACGGCCTCGAGGACACCGGAGAGGATGAGGACGATCCAGGACATGACAGCTCCTACGAGTCAGTCTTGTCGCGTTCCGGGTACTGCTCCCTCGTCCGGTCGCCGTCATCGGCTCCGGACAGTCTGCCCGTGCGCGCTGGGCAGGCCCTGAGCAGCGCGCGGCGGGAGCGGAGCCGCCGCGACCGCGGCTCCGCCCGCCGCCCTCAGCGCGGCTGAGCCGGGTTCGTCGGCACTCCGTGCGAGGGCGGGTTGATCGGCGGACCGGACGTCGCCGGCGAGACCGGCGATCCGGACGACGAGCGGGACACCTCGGGCAGCGACTCCGGCACGCTGCCCGCCGGCTCCGCTCCCCCGCGCAGCTGCTCGAGGCGCGAGTGCAGGATCGTCGTCACCGGCAGGCGGTGCCCGTGCGCCTCCTCGTAGGCGAGCAGCGCGCCGAGGCCGGCCTCGTCGAGCGGGCGGATGCGCTCCGCGAGCGTGCCGAGCGGGATGTCGTTCCAGTCGGGGAGCGGCAGCTCCTCGCGGGAGGGCGTGTCGGTCATTCGTGCTCCTTCCGTTCCCTCCATCCCACGCCTCGGACGGCCGTCCGCCCAGGGGCTTGACCGGTCGCGGGGCGAGCGCGGCGGTCGGGAGGGACGGTCCGGCGGAGCGGCGGCCCCGCCGGGACCGTCAGCGGATCAGGCGGTGCGGCGGGACGAGCGGCGGGTCGCCAGGTGCACGAGGACTCCGACCACCAGGAGGATCCCGGCGTAGAGCCAGACGATCGGGTCCTGCTGGCTGAGGAGCAGCACGCACGAGGCGATGCCGAGCACGGGGATCACCGTCCACACGCGGAAGTGGTCGTGCTCGACCCTGTCGCGCCGCAGCACGAGCACCGAGACGTTCGTGCTGATGAACACCAGCAGGAGGAGCAGCACCACGGTCTCGGCGAGGGTCGCCAGATCGCCCACCAGGGTCAGGAGGCACGCCGCCAGCGTGGTCACCGCGATGGCCACCCACGGCGTCCGCCGCTTCGGCAGCACGCGGCCGAGCACGTCCGGGAGGAGGCCGTCCTTCGCCATGCCGTAGGTGACGCGGCTCGCCATGATCATCGTCAGCAGCGCTCCGTTGGCGACCGCGACGAGCGCGATCAGGCTGAACAGCCACGCCGGCACCCCGGCTCCGCTCGCCGTCACGACGTCGAGCAGCGGGGCGGAGGATCCGGACAGCTCGTCGGCGGGCAGCGCGATCGAGCTCGCCAGGCCGACCAGGACGTACACCGCACCGGCCGTCAGCAGCGAGCCGAACAGCGCGCGCGGGTAGACGCGGCTGGGGTCGCGGATCTCCTCGGCGATGTTGGCCGAGGTCTCGAAGCCGACGAAGGAGTAGTACGCGATGATCGCCGCGCCGAGCACCGCCAGCGCCGGCGCCTGCTCGGAGCTGAGCTCGACCGTGCGGGCGAGGTCGCCGCCTCCGCCCGCCACCAGCAGCGCGACGCATCCGATCACGATCAGCAGGCCGCCGACCTCGATCACGGTCATCACCGTGTTGCTGAGCAGCGACTCCGCGACTCCCCGCGCGTTGAGGCACGCGACGAGGATCAGGAAGACGATGGCCGTCGGCACGGTCGGCACGTCGAGGAAGGTGCCGAGGTAGTCGCCGGCGAACGCGAGCGACAGGCCGGCCGCGCTGGTCACTCCGGCCGCGAGCATGGCGAAGCCGACCAGGAACGAGACGATCGGGCGCTTGAAGGCCCGCTGCGCGAACACCGCCGCGCCTCCCGCCTTCGGGTACTTGGTCACCAGCTCGGCATAGGAGCCGGCGGTCAGCAGCGCGAGGCCGAGCGCGAGCAGGAGGGGCATCCAGACGGCGCCGCCGACCTCCGCCGAGAGCGTGCCCATGAGGGCGTAGATGCCCGCGCCGAGGACGTCGCCGAGGATGAAGAAGTAGAGCAGCGGGCCGGTGATGCGGCGGCGCAGGGAGGTGCCGCCGGCCTCTCCGGTCGCGGGGGCGTCGCTCGTGGTGGCCATGTCGTCCTCTCGTCGCGCGCTCGGGAGCGAGCACGACGGGCCACGCTAGGGAGGAGGGGGCCGGGAGGTCGAGAAGGTTGACCGGGCGGGGTCGGG
>NZ_PSVQ01000035.1:0-37263 GCF_002932395.1 Rathayibacter sp. AY1D9 | reverse complement strand
CGGCGCTCCTGTGCATCGACGAGTTCGAACTGGACGACCCGGGCGACACGATGCTGATGACGCGGCTCCTCGGCGAGCTCGTCGCCTCCCGCCGGCCGCTCGACGTCGTCGCCATCGCGGCGGCCGCCCTCGTCAACGAGCGCTACCTCGATCGGCGCTTCACCGTCCACCACCTCGCCGCCGAGCTGCGGATGCCCGCCCTGCTGCTGCGGCTGCGGTTCCGCCGCTGCTACGGGCTCGGCCTCGACGAGCACCTCGCCCTCCGCCGACTCGAGCTGGCCGCCGTCCTGATGGCGAGCACCCCCGTCGCTCTCGGCGGCCTCGACCGCATCGCCCGGGGCTCCGGCTACCGGGGCACCGCCGAGCTGGACCGCGACCACCGGAGGCACCGCCGGTCCTCCGCGCTGGCCGCCTGGTTCCGGGCCGCCCCGCGTCCCGAGCGCGAGCACCGGCCCGGCATCCGGCCCGAGGAGGAGCTGCTCGCCGCAGCGCCGGGTGCCGCGACGCCGGCCCGCCCCAGCAGCACCCGCTCGGCACCGGTCACCCCGCTGAGGCGCCGCGCCTGAGCCCGGCCGCGGAGCGGTACAGTGCCACGATGCGCACCTCCGGAACCCGCCGATGACGGCCGTCCGCTACGTCGCGATCGGCGATTCCTTCACCGAGGGCGTCGGCGACGAGCGGCCGGACGGCACCCCGCGCGGCTGGGCCGATCTGACGGCCGCGGGATGGGCGGCGGCCACGGGCGAGCGGATCGAGTACGCCAATCTCGCGATCCGGGGCCGGCTCATCGCGCCGATCCTCGCCGAGCAGCTCGAGCCCGCGCTCGCCCTGGGCCCGACCCACCTCTCCTTCAACGGAGGCGGCAACGACATGCTGCGCCCGCGCGCCGACATCGAGCGGATCGCCGACGCCTACCTCCGCGTCCTCGCGCGCTGCGACGAGCAGGGCGTCGTGCTGATCGCCCTGGCCGGCGCCGACCCGTCGCCGCGGCTCCCGCTCGGCTCGCTCATCCGCCGCCGCGGGGACGCGCTGACCGACGCCGTCCTGCGCCGGACGAGCCACCGGACCGACGTGGTCGTCGCCGACAACTGGCACGACCCCGCTTTCGCCGATCCGGAGCTGTGGTCGGAGGACCGCCTGCACCTCGGCCCGCGGGGACACCGGCGGGTGGCCGACCGGGTCCTGCGGGCGCTCGGGCTCACACCGCCCGCCGCGCTGCCCAAAGCTCCCGAGGCCGCACTCCGGCGCGGCGGAACCGTGCAGTACTACCGGCAGCACGTCGCGCCGTGGGTGCAGCGCAGGCTCACCGGCACGTCCTCCGGGGACGGCCGCGCCGCGAAGTACGCGGGCTTCGTGCCGATCGACCCGGTCTGACGCCTCCCCCGAGGAGCACGGCCCTCGTTCGACGCGCAGGGATCGCCCCGTGAGGCGGTCAGCGGCGACAACTCGTGGCCGCTCCACGGCTTCTAACGCTCAGTGCCAGCCGTACCGCGCCGAGAGCACCCGGGCGACGGCGTCGTACCGAGCGCGCTCCAGAGCTGCTCCTTCGCGGCGCATCCCGGCGGGGTGCACGCGGAACACGCGCTCCGGGTCGACCCAGCTGGGGCGCCCGTCCGGGTCCCAGCCGCCGGTGCCGACGGCCAGGTAGTCGGAGTGCTCCTTCGAGCTCAGCCGCACGGCGAGAACCGTCCCCGACTTCTCGACCGCGAGCACGAGCACCGGGCGGTCCTTGCCGCGGCCGTCGTCCTCCTCGTACGGCACCCAGGTCCAGACGACCTCGCCCGGGTCCGGGTCGCCGTCGGGCGTGGGCGCGTAGCCCAGGCGGACCCCGCGGAGCCGCGACGGGTCGACCTCGACGGTGCGGCCCACTCCGCTCGCGCCCGGGGTCGGCGCCGTCGTGCTCAGGTACGGGCGCTGCGGGCGGGGCCCGGCGTCCGGCCGCGGGGCGACCGCGCGGCCGAGGAGTCGGAGGAGCAGGGACACGACCGAGCGCGAGGAGGGCACCCCGGAACCCTAGCCCGGATTCTCAGCCGCCCGCCCGCGGGGGCGCGCCCGGCGGTCGCCCGGCCCGGACGCGCCGACGGGGTGCCGGCTCCGGAGAGCCGGCACCCCGTCGGGTGCTGCGGATTAGGGGGTCAGTCCGCCAGGACGTAGCCCGCCTCTCCGTGGATGGCCGTGTCGATGCCGGCGATCTCGTCCTCGTTCTTCACGCGGAAGCCCATCGTCTTCTGGATGATCCAGCCGATGAGGAGCGTCATGACGAAGGAGTAGGCGAGAACGGTGAAGGCCGCGAGGGCCTGCTTGCCGAGCTGGCTCGCGTCGCCGGTGAGGAACAGGCCCACGCCGGTGCCGAAGAAGCCGATGTAGAGCGTTCCGATGAGGCCGCCGACCAGGTGCACGCCGACCACGTCGAGCGAGTCGTCGTAGCCGAGGCGGTACTTGAGGTCGATCGCCAGGGCGCAGACGGCGCCGGTGATGACGCCCAGGACGATCGCCCAGAACGGCGACAGGCTGGCGCACGCCGGGGTGATCGCGACGAGGCCCGCGACCGCGCCCGAGGCGGCGCCGATCGAGGTGGGCTTGCCGTCCTTGATCTTCTCGACGACGAGCCAGCCGAGGATCGCGGCGGCCGGAGCGGCGATGGTGTTGAGGAAGGCGACGGCCGCGATGCCGTCGGCGGCGAGCTCGGAGCCGGCGTTGAAGCCGAACCAGCCGAACCACAGCAGTCCGGCGCCCAGGAGCACGAACGGCGGGTTGTGCGGCTGGTGCGCGCCCTTGGTGAAGTTGACGCGCTTGCCGAGCACCAGGGCGAGGGCGAGGGCCGCCGCTCCGGCGTTGATGTGGACGGCGGTGCCGCCCGCGAAGTCGATCGCGCCGACGCCGTAGGCGATCCAGCCGCCGTCGACGACGGTGGCGTCGTCGCCGAGGGTGAAGTTGAAGACCCACGAGGCGACCGGGAAGTAGACGACGGTGGCCCAGACGCCGGCGAAGACCATCCAGGCGCCGAACTTCGCGCGGTCCGCGATGGCGCCGGAGATGAGCGCGACGGTGATGATCGCGAACGTCGCCTGGAACGCGGCGAAGGCCAGCGTCGGGAAGGCCGACGTCTGCTCGCCGAGCGCGTCGTTGTAGATGCCCTGCAGGCCGATCTGGGCGGTGTCGATGCCGAGGACGCCGTCGATGCCGACGAAGGTGTCGGTCCCTGCGGGGCCGGACGGGCCGTTGCCGAACGCGATCGCGTAGCCGTACAGGACCCAGAGGACCCCGATGAGGCCCATGGCTCCGAAGCTGAGCATCATCATGCTGATGACGCTCTTCGCACGCACCAGGCCGCCGTAGAAGAAGGCGAGCCCGGGGGTCATGAGCAGGACCAGCGCGGCTGCGATGAGCAGGAACGCGGTATTGCCTTGATCCATTGTTGAACCTCTCGTGAGTGTGCAGAGAAAAGCCCGGAGCGAGGACGCTGCGTCGGAGCACGGCCTGGAGACACGCGGGTGTCGGGTCACCTCGGGTAGCCGACAGTCTGGTGGCGCGAGGTTTCGTCCCGTGAGGCACCGCGTTTCGCGGAGGTTACGGCCGAGGCCCCTGTGTAAAAAGCGCGTTACGGCGCGCTGGCGGACGGCACGACGACGAGCCCGGGAACGCCGGGAGGAGAGCGGATCCGCCCCTAGGAGCGGGGCGCCATCGAGGTGAGCGCGATGAGCCGCGACATCGAGCGCAGGTACTTCTTGCGGTAGCCGCCGCTCAGCATGTCGCCGCCGAAGACCTCGTCGAGGGGCGTCCCGGAGGCGAGGACCGGGATCTGCGCGTCGTAGACCCGGTCGATGAAGGCCACGAGGCGCAGGGCGTCGGTCTGGTCGGTCAGAGCGGTGACGCCCCGGAGCACGATGGTGTCGACGCCGTCGATCACCTTGATGTAGCGGGAGGGGTGCACGGTGCCCAGGTGGTGCACGGCCTCCGCGAACGGGTCGTCGGTGACGACGGAGCCGGCGGGGGCGGCCGCGACGAGAGCGTCGATCTCCTCGTCGGTGCGCACCACGGCGTGGCCCTCGATGTCGCGGCGCCGGTAGTCGGTGCCGTCGATCCGCATCGTCTCGAAGTGGGCGGCCATCGACTGGATCTCGCGGAGGAAGTCCGCCGCGGCGAAGCGCCCCTCGCCCAGCGCGTTGGGCGGGGTGTTCGAGGTCGCGGCGATGCGGGTCCCGGAGGCGACGAGCTCGCCGAGGAGCCGCGTCATCAGCATCGTGTCGCCCGGGTCGTCCAGTTCGAACTCGTCGATGCACAGGAGCGCCGAGCCCTTGAGGAGAGAGACGGTCGCCGCGTAGCCGAGCGCGCCGACGAGCGCGGTGTACTCGATGAACGTCCCGAAGTAGGTGCGGCCCGGCACCGCGTGCCAGATCGCCGCGAGCAGGTGGGTCTTGCCGACGCCGAAGCCGCCGTCGAGGTACACGCCCGGCTTGACCGCGGGGGCCTTCTTCCGGCCGAAGCCCAGGAAGCCGCCTCCCTTGGATCCGCCGCCGGCGGCGAACGCGCGCAGAGCCTCCACCGCGTCGGCCTGCGAGGGGTACTCCGGGTCGGGACGGTAGCTCTCGAAGGTGGCGCCCTCGAACTGGCGTGGGGGCACCAGCGTCGACGCGATCTCGTGCCCGCTGATCTGGGGCGAGCGGGCGGTCAGGCTGCTCGTCGATCGGACGTCGTCGGGGCTCACTCGCGTCTCGCATCCTGCGCACGGCGGGGGTCAGTGCGCTCAGTGGCGGCGGCCGCACCGGGCACGGAGCCGCCGCGGTTCTGTGTCGAACTCTTACGGCGCCCTCCGTGCGGCGTCGTCCGCGGACGCGTACTGTCGCTGAAGGGCGGGCTCCAGCGTAGCCCGCCGTGGAATCACGCCCGCGCTCCGCGCACCATCCTGGAGGTCCTCCTTGTCCGTCGAAACCGATCCGTCGCCGAAGTTCGCCTCCTACGCGCACCCCGAACGGCTCGTCAGCGCCGACTGGCTCGAGCAGCGCCTCGGCACTCCCGGTCTCGTCGTCGTCGAGTCCGACGAGGACGTCCTGCTCTACGAGACCGGCCACATCCCCGGCTCCGTCAAGATCGACTGGCACACCGACCTCAACGACCCGGTGCAGCGCGACTACATCGACGGCGCCGCGTTCGCCGCGCTCGTCAGCGGCAAGGGCATCGCCCGCGACACCACCGTCGTCGTCTACGGCGACAAGAACAACTGGTGGGCCGCCTACGCGCTCTGGGTCTTCACCCTCTTCGGTCACGAGGACGTCCGTCTGCTCGACGGCGGCCGCGACAAGTGGCTCGCGGAGGGCCGCCCGACGACCACCGACGCCTCCTCCCCGGAGCCCGCCGAGTACCCCGTCGTCGAACGCAGCGACGCCGAGATCCGCGCCTTCAAGGACGACGTCCTCGCGCACTTCGGCAACCCGCTGATCGACGTCCGCTCCCCGGAGGAGTTCACCGGGCAGCGCACCACGGCGCCGGCCTACCCGGAGGAGGGCGCCCTGCGCGCCGGTCACATCCCCAGCGCGCAGAACGTGCCCTGGGGCAGGGCCGCCGCCGAGGACGGCACCTTCCGCCCCCTCGACGAGCTGAACGGCATCTACCGCGAGGGCGCGGGGCTGAAGGACGGCGACTCCGTCATCGCTTACTGCCGGATCGGCGAGCGCTCCGCCCACACCTGGTTCGTGCTGACCCACCTCCTCGGCTTCGAGGGCGTCCGCAACTACGACGGCTCCTGGACCGAGTGGGGCAGCGCCGTCCGCGTCCCGATCGTGCAGGGCGCCGAGCCCGGCGAGGCCCCCGCGGCCCGCTGACGCGTCACGACGGAGGCCGGGAGCGCCGATCCGCCCGTCGACGGGCCGGATCCGGGCTCCCGGCCTCCGCTGCGACCGCCCGCCGCCCCTCCCCCGATGAGACACTGGACCGGATGACCGACACCACGCTCCCCGACGCTCTGCGCGACATCCGCGAGGAGTTCCTCGCCCTCGAGAAGCCGGAGCGCCTGCAGCTCCTGCTCGAGTTCTCGAACGAGCTCCCCGACCTGCCCGAGCGCTACCGCGACCACCCGGACCTCTTCGAGCGCGTGGAGGAGTGCCAGGCACCCGTCTTCATCGTCGTCGACGTCGAGGGCGGGATCGTGCACCTGCACGCCACGGCTCCCCGCGAGGCGCCCACGACGCGCGGCTTCGCGTCGATCCTGGCGCAGGGCCTGGCCGGGCTCACCCCCGAGCAGGTGCTCGCCGTTCCCGACGACTTCCCGCAGACCATCGGCCTCTCGGAGGCGGTCTCGCCGCTGCGCCTGCGCGGCATGACCGCGCTGCTCGGCCGTACCAAGCGGCAGGTCCGCGCGCACCTGGCCGCATGATCCTCCGGCCGCTCCTCCCCGCCGGTCGGCCGATCGTGATCGGCGAGGAGGGCGCGCGAGCGGCGGTCGCGGCCGCCTGGCGTCCCGACGAGGCGGTGCGCGTGCGCCTGAACATGATCGCGAGCGTCACCGGCTCCAGCACCGGCTCCGACGGCACGAGCGAGACGCTCACCAACCGCGTCGACCGCACGATCCTCGGAGTCGTCCGCGAGCAGGCCGACGTCGTCCTCGTCGGAGCCGCGAGCGTCCGCGCCGAGGGCTACCGCGTCCCCCGGCGGGTCCCGCTCGCCGTCGTCTCCGCCTCGGGCGATCTCGCCGGGCACCGCCTGGAGCTGCAGGAGGGCTCCCGGGTCCTGCTGCTGGTGCCGGAGTCGCGCGGCGCGGTGGAGGGGCTCCCCGCCGGCGTCGAGGTCGTCCCGGTCCCGTCCTCCTCGGAGCGGATCGGTGTCGACGAGCTCCTGGAGGCTCTCGCCGGGCTCGGCCTGCACCGCGTCGTCTGCGAGGGCGGCGCCTCGCTCTCGGGCCAGTTCCTCGCCTCGGGCCGGGTCGACGAGCTGTGCCTCACCACCTCGCCGCGCGTCGTCCTGCCGGGCCTCCCGGTCGCGACGGGCACGGCCGTCGTCGACGACGCCTACGCCCTGACGCTCCTGGCCGCGGACGATTCCGGGGCCGTCTACGCCCGCTGGAGCCGCACGCGCTGAGAGCCGCCCACCCGGCGTGCCTCCGCGTCCCGGGCGCGTCGGAACCCTAGTCTGCGACCGTGCCCGAATTCCCAGCGTCGTCCCAGCTCCCCGAGGAGTTCAGGGTCGCGACGGAGTCGATCCGCGCCGCTGCCACGCGCGCCGAGCTCACCGTGTCCGAGATCGCCTCGCCGTCGGGTCTCGCGCCCTGGGCCCTCGCCCTGTCGGGCGACGTCGCGCCGCACGCGCACGGACGCGACTCCGAGCTGGGCACGGGGCGCTTCATCCTGCTCTACGACCCCGAGGAGCCCGAGCAGTGGGGCGGCCCCTTCCGTGTCGTCTGCTTCGCCCAGGCCCCGCTCGAGGTCGAGATCGGCACCGATCCGTTCCTCGCCGAGGTCGCCTGGTCCTGGCTCATCGACGCCCTCGGGGCGCGGGGCGCCTCCTATTCCGCCGCGTCCGGCACGGCCACCAAGGTGCTCTCCACCGGTTTCGGCGAGCTGGCCGCTCAGGGGGACGGTGCGCAGATCGAGATCCGCGCCTCCTGGAGCCCGGATGATGCGCAGCTCGCCGCTCACGTGGAAGGGTGGGGGGAGCTGTTGTGCATGCTCGCGGGTCTCCCGCCCGTATCGAGCGACGGTGTGACCCCGCTCGCCTTCCGACGGAACAACCGTGACTGATTACCGTGTCCTCTCCACGCCCGACGAGTTCCTCGCCGCGGTCGACGCCCTCGCCGCCGGCGAGGGCCCCGTCGCCGTCGACGCCGAGCGCGCCTCCGGCTTCACCTACTCGCAGCGCGCGTACCTGATCCAGGTCTACCGGCGCGGCGCCGGCGCGTTCCTCTTCGATCCCCCCGCCATCGGCCGGATGGACGCCCTGCAGGCGGTCATCGGCCAGGAGGAGTGGGTCCTCCACGCCGCCAGCCAGGATCTCGCCTGCCTGCGCGAGGTGGGCCTGGACCCGGTGCGGATCTTCGACACCGAGCTCGCCGCCCGGCTCCTCGGACTGCCCAAGGTGGGCCTCGGCGCCGTCGTCGAGGACCTCCTCGGCATCCACCTGGCCAAGGAGCACTCGGCCGCCGACTGGTCGACCCGCCCCCTCCCCCAGAGCTGGCTCGTCTACGCCGCGAAGGACGTGGAGCTCCTCGTGGACCTCCGCGACCGCATGGAGGAGATGCTCATCGCCGCGCGGAAGACGCGCATCGCCCGCGAGGAGTTCGAGGCGACGCTCGCGCGCGCCCCGAAGGCGGTCCCGCCGGATCCGTGGCGCCGCCTCTCCGGCATGCACTCGCTCCGCGGCCCGCGCCCCCTCGCCGTGGCGCGCGAGCTCTGGCTGGCCCGGGACGCGTTCGCCCGCGAGCGCGACATCGCTCCCGGCCGCCTGATCCCCGACTCCTCGATCATCGCGGTCGCCCGCAACATCCCGACCAGCATCGGCCAGCTCTCGGGCCGCCGCGATTTCACCGGCCGCGCCAGCCGCGGCGAGGTCGAGCGCTGGTGGGCCGCGATCGAGCGCGGGACGACGACCGAGGACCTGCCGAGCCCGACCCGCCCGGCCGCCGACACGCTCCCCCCTCCGCGCGCGTGGGGCGATCGCAACCCGGCCGCCGACGCGCGCCTGAAGGCGGGACGCGCCGTGGTCACCGAGATCGCGGAGCTGCTCTCGCTCCCGGTCGAGAACCTGCTCACGCCGGAGCTGCTGCGCCGGGTGGCCTGGAACCCGCCCGAGCCGCTGACCGCGGAGTCGGTCGCCGCGGAGCTCACCCGCGCCGGCGCCCGCGCCTGGCAGGTCGAGGCCACATCGGGCTCGATCGCCACCGCGTTTGTCGAAGCGGCCCAAGCGTCGGCCGAGGGCACCGAAACCCCTTCGTAGGAAGCGGCAAAGGATTCCGGCTGCGCGGTGCCGGTTCCTACGATCGACGGCGACCGTGAGTTCCTGGGAGGCATTGTGGCCGAGAGATCCGAAGTCGTGTTCGTCGACGGAGTCCGTACTCCGTTCGGGCGTGCCGGCGAGAAGGGCATGTACTGGCAGACCCGAGCCGACGACCTCGTCGTCAAGGCGATGATCGGTCTGCTGGAGCGCAACGGCGCGCTGCCGAAGGAGCGGGTGGACGAGGTGGCGATCGCCGCCACCACCCAGCAGGGCGACCAGGGCCTGACCCTCGGCCGCACGGCAGCGTTGCTCGCAGGGCTGCCGAAGTCGGTGCCCGGCTTCGCCATCGACCGCATGTGCGCCGGAGCGATGACCTCGGTCACCGCGACCGCGGGCGGCATCGCGTTCGGCGCCTACGACGTGGTCCTCGCCGGCGGCGTGGAGCACATGGGCCGGCACCCGATGGGCTTCGGCGCCGACCCCAACCCGCGCTTCCTCTCCGAGCGCCTCGTCGGCGAGGACGCGCTCAACATGGGCCGCACGGCGGAGCGGATCCACGACCGCTTCCCGCACCTGACGAAGGAGCGCGCCGACCACTACGCCCTGCGGAGCCAGCAGAAGCTCGCCGCCGCGTACGCCGCCGGCAGCATCCAGCCGGACCTCGTCCCCGTCGCCACGCGCAGCGCCGCGGGCTGGGGCCTCGCGACCGCCGATGAGGCACCGCGCCCCGAGACGACCCTCGAGGGCCTCGCGGGCCTGCGGACCCCGTTCCGCCCCCATGGCCGGGTGACCGCGGGTAACTCCTCCGGGCTCAACGACGGGGCGACGGTGTCGCTCCTGGCCAGCGCCGACGCCGCGCAGGAGCTGGGCCTGTCCGCGAAGATGCGGATGGTGAGCTTCGCGTACGCCGGCGTCGAGCCCGAGATCATGGGCATCGGCCCGGTCCCCTCGACCGAGAAGGCGCTCCGCAAGGCGGGCCTGGGCATCGAGGACATCGGGCTCTTCGAGCTCAACGAGGCGTTCGCCGTGCAGGTGCTCTCCTTCCTCGACCATTTCGGCCTCGACGACGACGACCCGCGCGTCAACGAGTACGGCGGAGCGATCGCGATCGGCCACCCGCTCGCCTCCTCCGGGGTCCGGCTGATGATCCAGCTGGCCCGGCAGTTCGAGTCGCACCCCGAGGTCCGCTACGGCGTGACGGCCCTCTGCGTCGGCCTCGGCCAGGGCGGCACGGTGATCTGGGAGAACCCGCACTACGACGGCAAGCGCGGACGACGGAAGGGACGCTGACCCATGCTCGACGGATTCGAGAACCTCGTGGACCTCGCCGAGGGCGAGGTCGTCACCCACTCCTACGTCCGCGACGTGCCGCTGCCCAGCGGCCGCACGCTCGCCCTGATCACGCTCGACAACGACCGCGACCACACCCGCCCCAACACCTTCGGGCCGGCGTCGCTCTTCGAGCTGGCGGACGTCCTCCTGGCGCAGAAGGAGCGCGCCTCGCGGGGCGAGATCCAGGCGGTCGGCATCACCGGCAAGCCGTTCATCCTCGCCGCGGGAGCCGACCTCAGCAAGGTCGGGGCCATCCCGAGCCGTGAGCTGGGCCGCCAGCTGGCGCGTTTGGGCCACCGCACGCTGGGGATGCTGGCCGAGCTGGGCGTGCCGTCCTTCGCCTTCATCAACGGCCTCGCCCTGGGCGGCGGCACCGAGATCGGCCTGAACGCCGACTACCGCACCGTCGACTCCTCCATCCCCGCGCTCGGGCTCCCCGAGGTCTTCCTCGGCATCATCCCCGGCTGGGGCGGCGCGTGGCTCCTGCCGAACCTGATCGGCATCGAGAACGCCCTCAAGGTCGTGGTCGAGAACCCGCTCAAGAACAACCGCACGCTCAAGGGCCAGGAGGTGTTCGACCTCGGCATCGCCGACGCGATCTTCCCGCCCGCCGCCTTCCTCGAGGACTCGCTCCGCTGGGCCGACGGCGTGATCGGCGGCTCCGTGAAGGTGGAGCGGCCGAACGCACCCGGCAAGCTGGAGCGGCTGGTCAAGTGGGACGTCGCGATCTCGATCGCTCGCAAGCAGCTGGAGTCGCGGATCGGCACGGTCGCGGCGTCTCCGTACCGCGCGCTGGAGCTTCTCAAGGCCGCGAAGAACACCACCCGCGAGGAGGGCTTCGCCGCCGAGGACGAGGCGCTGGCCGACCTGATCTCGGGTGACCAGTTCCGCGCGAGCATCTACGCGTTCGATCTGGTGCAGAAGCGCGCCAAGCGTCCCGCGGGAGCGCCCGACAGGGCGCTGGCCAAGCCCGTCACCAAGGTCGGGGTCGTCGGCGCGGGCCTCATGGCCTCGCAGTTCGCGCTGCTCTTCGTCCGCCGCCTCCAGGTGCCGGTGGTCATCACCGACCTCGACCAGGAGCGGGTCGACAAGGGCGTCGCGGGCATCCGCGCCGAGATAGACGCGCTGCTGGCGAAGGGACGCGTCTCCCCCGACGACGCGAACCGCCTCCGCGCGCTGATCACCGGCACGACCGACCGCTCCGACTTCGCCGACGCCGACTGGGTGATCGAGGCGGTCTTCGAGGAGCTGTCGGTGAAGCAGGACGTGTTCGCCGACATCGAGCGCTACGTCTCGCCCACGGCGGTGCTCGCGACCAACACCTCGTCCCTCTCCGTCGAGCGCATCGGCGAGCGGCTGGAGCACCCCGAGCGCCTCGTCGGCTTCCACTTCTTCAACCCGGTCGCGGTCATGCCGCTGATCGAGGTGGTCCGGACGCCGCACACCGACGACGAGACCCTCTCGACGGCGATGGTCACCGCCGCGAAGCTCAAGAAGAACGCCGTCATCACGCGCGACACCCCGGGCTTCGTGGTGAACCGCGTGCTGGCGAAGGTCCTGGGCGAGGCGATGCACGCGGTCGACACGGGCACTCCCTTCGAGGTCGTCGAGCAGTCGCTGGCTCCGTTCGGCCTGCCGATGACCCCGTTCGAGCTGCTCGAGCTGGTGGGCCTCAAGGTCGGCGCGCACGTGCTCGACACCCATCACGCCGCGTTCCCCGACCGCTTCTTCGACAGCCCCAACCTGCACCGCCTCGCCGAGCTCGGCCACGTCTTCGAGCGCGACGCGAAGGGGCGGGTGAAGGGCGTCGACAAGCGCGCTGTCGCGATCGTCGCCGGGGGCACGGAGCCGATGACGGCCGAGCAGCTGCGGCTGCGCGTCGAGACGGGTCTCGCGGACGAGGTCAAGCGGATGCTGGACGACGACGTCGTGCACGCCGCCGAGGACATCGACCTCTGCCTGATCCTCGGCGCGGGCTACCCGTTCCAGATGGGCGGGCTCACGCCCTACCTCGACCGGGTCGGCGCGAGCGAGCGGGCGTTCGGGGACACGTTCCACCACCCCGCGATCCGCGGCGTCGACTGACGCGGAGTGCAGTGACGCGGAAGGGGCGCCGGATCTGATCCGGCGCCCCTTCCGCGCGTCGCCTGAGGGACGGGTCCCGACGGCCGATCAGTCGCTGCGGGCGTCGTCCCGGGCCTCGACCTCGTCCGGGAGCGGACGGGCGACCGGGATCTTGCTGCCCAGCACCTGCGCGACGACGTCGCGAGCGATGTGCTGGGGAGTGAGTCCGACGTCCTCGAGGATCTCCTCGCGCTTGGCGTGGTCGAGGAACTGGTCGGGCAGCCCGAGCTCGGTCACCGCGGTGTCCACGCCGGCCTCGCGCAGGTCCTGGCGGATGCGCGTGCCGATCCCGCCGACGCGCACCCCGTCCTCGATCGAGACGACGATTCGGTGCTCGCGGGCGAGCTCGATGATGCTGGTGGGCACGGGCACGACCCAGCGGGGGTCGACGACAGTGGCTCCGATGCCCTGGGCCGCGAGCCGCTGAGCGACCTCGAGACCCATCGCGGCCATCGGCCCGACCGTGACCAGCAGCACGTCCTTGCGCTCGGCGCGGGCGAGCACGTCGACCCCGTCGCCGAGACGCTCGACGGCGTCGATCTCGTCGCCGACGCTCCCCTTCGAGAAGCGCACCACGGTCGGCGCGTCGGTGACGCCGACGGCCTCGCGCAGCTCCTCGCGCAGGCGCACGGAGTCGCGCGGAGCGGCGAGACGGATGTTCGGGACGACCTGCAGGATCGCCAGATCCCACATGCCGTGGTGGCTCGGACCGTCGGGTCCGGTGACTCCGGCGCGGTCCAGCACGAAGGTGACGCCCGCTCGGTGCAGTGCGACGTCCATCAGCACCTGGTCGAAGGCGCGGTTCACGAAGGTGGCGTACAGCGCGACGACCGGATGCAGCCCGCCGAAGGCGAGACCGGCGGCCGAGGTCACGGCGTGCTGCTCCGCGATGCCGACGTCGAAGACGCGCTCCGGGTACTTCTCCGCGAGGCGGTCGAGACCGACGGGCCGGAGCATGGCGGCCGTGATGCCGACGATCGTCGGGTCCTCGTCGGCCAGCGTGACGATCTCCTCGGCGAACACCGAGGTCCACGAGCGGGCCCCGGCCGCGCTCAGCGGCTCGCCCGTCTCGGGGTCGATCTGCCCGACGGCGTGGAACTGGTCGGCGAGGTCGTGCACGGCCGGACCGAAGCCCTTGCCCTTCTGGGTGATCGCGTGCACGATGACCGGCTGGCCGTAGTCCTTCGCCTGCTGGAGAGCCTCCTCCATCGCCGTCAGGTCGTGTCCGTCGATCGGCCCCAGGTACTTGATGTCGAGGTTGGAGTAGAGCGCCTCGTTGTTGATGAAGCGGCTGAGGAAGCCGTGGAGCCCGCCGCGAACGCCGCGGTAGACGGCGGCGGCGGGGCCGCCCAGCCGCTCCGAGACGGCCCGGGAGCCGCGGTGCATCGTGCGGTAGGTCGGCCGCGTGCGGACGCCGTTGAGGAAGCGGGCCATGCCGCCGATGGTCGGGGCGTAGGAGCGCCCGTTGTCGTTGACCACGATGACCAGCCCGCGGGAGTTGTCGTCGCTGATGTTGTTCAGCGCCTCCCAGGTCATGCCGCCGGTGAGGGCGCCGTCGCCCACGACCGCGACGACGTGGCGGTCGGTCTGGCCGGTCATCGTGAAGGCGCGGGAGATGCCGTCCGCCCAGGACAGCGAGCTGGAGGCGTGCGAGCTCTCGACGATGTCGTGCGGCGACTCCCTCCGCTGCGGGTAGCCGGCGAGGCCGCCGCGCTGCCGGAGCTTCGAGAAGTCCTGGCGACCGGTGAGCAGCTTGTGGACGTAGGACTGGTGACCGGTGTCGAACACGATCGCGTCGTGCGGCGAGTCGAAGACCCGGTGGATCGCGATGGTCGTCTCGACGACGCCGAGATTCGGCCCCAGGTGGCCGCCGGTCTTCGAGACCTCGCGCACGAGGAAGTCGCGGATCTCCTGCGCCAGCGTCTCGAGCTCGGCCGCGGTCAGGCGATCGAGATCGCGAGGACCGCCGATGGTCTCGAGAACAGCCATGCGCGCCGCCTTCCGGGGTCGTGAGCGAGGTGGGGACGTCTCCCGAGTCTACGCACGGGGCCCCCGGGAACGCGTGTGCGCCTCCCCCGCAGGGAAGGCGCACACGCTCTGCGGCTGATCTAGACGAGCGAGCGCAGCACGTACTGCAGGATGCCGCCGTTGCGGTAGTAGTCCGCCTCACCGGGGGTGTCGATGCGGACGACCGCGTCGAACTCGACGGTCTGCTTGCCCTCGGCCGAGTGCTCGGTCGGCTCGGCGACGACGTGGACCGTCTTGGGGGTGACGCCCTCGTTCAGCTCCTCGATGCCCGAGATGCTGATCGACTCGGTGCCGTCGAGGCCCAGCGACTCCCAGCTCTCGCCCGCAGGGAACTGCAGCGGGACGACGCCCATGCCGATGAGGTTCGAGCGGTGGATCCGCTCGAAGCTCTCGACGATGACCGCCTTGACGCCCAGCAGGCTCGTTCCCTTGGCCGCCCAGTCGCGCGACGAGCCGGAGCCGTACTCCTTGCCGCCCAGGATGACGAGCGGGGTGCCCTCGGCCTGGTAGTTCTGCGACGCGTCGTAGATGAACGACTGCGGGGCGTCCGGCTGCGTGAAGTCACGGGTGTAGCCGCCCTCCACGCCGTCGAGCAGCTGGTTGCGCAGGCGGATGTTCGCGAACGTGCCGCGGATCATCACCTCGTGGTTGCCGCGGCGCGAGCCGTAGGAGTTGTAGTCCTTGCGGTCGATGCCGTGCTCGTCGAGGTAGCGGCCGGCGGGGCTGTCGGCCTTGATCGAGCCGGCGGGGCTGATGTGGTCGGTCGTGACGGAGTCGCCGAGCTTGGCGAGCACGCGGGCACCGGCGATGTCGGTGACCGGGGTCGTCTCCATCGTCATGCCGTCGAAGTACGGGGGCTTCCGCACGTAGGTCGACGACTCGTCCCACTCGAAGATCGAGCCCTCGGGGGTCTGCAGCGCGCGCCAGCGCTCGTCGCCGTCGAACACGCCCGCGTACTGCGTGTCGAACATCGACTTGTCGATCGACGAGTCGATCGTCGCCTGCACCTCGGCCGCGTCGGGCCAGATGTCCTTGAGGAACACGTCGTTGCCGTCGGAGTCGGTGCCGAGCGCGTCGACCTCGAAGTCGAAGTTCATCGAGCCGGCGAGCGCGTAGGCGATGACGAGCGGGGGGCTCGCCAGGTAGTTCATCTTCACGTCCGGGTTGATGCGGCCCTCGAAGTTGCGGTTGCCCGAGAGCACGGCGGTCACGGCGAGGTCGTTGTCCTGCACCGCGGCCGAGATCTCCTCGAGCAGCGGGCCGGAGTTGCCGATGCAGGTCGTGCAGCCGTAGCCGACCGTGTAGAAGCCGAGCGCTTCGAGCGACTCGGTCAGGCCGGCCTTCTCGTAGTAGTCGGTGACGACCTTCGATCCGGGCGCCAGCGTGGTCTTGACCCACGGCTTGGCCTTCAGGCCCTTCTGCGCCGCGTTGCGGGCCAGCAGGCCGGCCGCGAGCATGACGGACGGGTTCGACGTGTTGGTGCACGAGGTGATCGCCGCGATCGCGACGGCGCCGTGATCGATCGTGAAGGTCCCGCCCTCGCCGAGCTCGACCATGGTCGGCTTGGAGGCGGTCGCCGGCGCGTGCGAGCGGTGGGTGTGCTCGTGGCTGCTGTGCTCGTCCTGCGGCTGCAGCTCTCCGGGGTCGGAGGCGGGGAACGACTCCGCGATGGTCAGGTCGACGATGTCGTGCGAGACGTCCGCGTAGTTGGTGAGGTCCGACTCGAACTGCGTCTTGGCGGACGAGAGCTCGATCCGGTCCTGCGGGCGCTTCGGGCCGGCGATCGAGGGGACGACGGTGCCGAGGTCGAGCTCGAGGTACTCGCTGAAGACCGGCTCGACCGCGGGGTCGTGCCAGAGCTTCTGCAGCTTGGAGTACTGCTCGACGAGGGCGATCTGCTCGTCGCTGCGGCCGGTGAGGCGCAGGTAGTCGAGGGTCACGTCGTCGATGGGGAACATCGCGGCGGTGGAGCCGAACTCGGGGCTCATGTTGCCGATGGTGGCGCGGTTCGCGAGCGGCACCGCGGCGACGCCGGCCCCGTAGAACTCGACGAACTTGCCGACCACGCCGTGCTTGCGCAGCATCTGCGTGATGGTGAGCACGACGTCCGTCGCGGTCACGCCGGTCGGGATCGAGCCGGTGAGCTTGAAGCCGACGACCTTCGGGATGAGCATCGAGACGGGCTGGCCGAGCATCGCGGCCTCGGCCTCGATGCCGCCGACGCCCCAGCCGAGCACGCCGAGGCCGTTGACCATCGTCGTGTGCGAGTCGGTGCCGACGCAGGTGTCGGGGTAGGCGCGCAGCACGCCGCCCACCTCGCGGGTCATGGTGACGCGGGCCAGGTACTCGATGTTGACCTGGTGCACGATGCCGGTTCCGGGCGGGACGACCTTGAAGTCGTCGAAGGCGGTCTGGCCCCAGCGGAGGAACTGGTACCGCTCGCCGTTGCGCTCGTACTCGAGCTCGACGTTGCGCTCGAGCGCGTCCTCGGTGCCGAAGAGGTCGGCGATGACGGAGTGGTCGATGACCATCTCGGCGGGCGCGAGCGGGTTGATCCGGTTCGCGTCGCCGCCCAGGGCAGCGACGGCCTCGCGCATGGTGGCGAGGTCGACGATGCAGGGCACGCCGGTGAAGTCCTGCATGACCACGCGGGCCGGCGTGAACTGGATCTCGGTGTCGGGCTCCGACTCCGGGACCCACTCGCCGAGGGCGCGGATGTGGTCGGCGGTGATGTTCGCGCCGTCCTCCGTGCGGAGGAGGTTCTCGAGCAGCACCTTGAGGCTGAACGGGAGCTTCTCGTGACCGGGGACCCGGTCGATGCGGAACACCTCGTAGTCGGTCGAGCCGACCTTCAGGGTGTCTTTCGATCCAAAGCTGTCTACCGCGGACACGTCGCCCTCTCCTTCGCTGACTGCAGCGTCCGCCGACGGGCGGAGCCGCTCTCCGTCCTCATCTTGACGACCGCGCACAGCGGCCTGCCACCAAGGAGGACCTAACTCCTCGACGCCGAGGCGCCCGGTCGACCTCGCCGCGACGGTGCGGGGAGGCGAGCGCTATTTATCTCGACGTCGAGACAATTCTATGCACGATCCGGAGCATCGCCCGCATCGGCGCGCTCGCCGGCTCCGCGGTACTCGGCCCGGACGGCGAGCACGGTGAGCACCAGCAGCGGCGCGTACAGGGGCAGGCCCAGCGCCAGCTTCCAGATGCCCAGCGCCGTGGTGTCCTCGGCGAGGAACAGCGGGTACTGCACGGCCAGGCGCAGGAGGAAGAGCCCCGCCCACGCGAGGGTCAGGGCGCCGAAGAGGCGGCGCTTGCGCCGATCGGACCGCCAGGAGGTGCCGTCCCCCATCAGGAAGCCGGCGGCGACGCCGATCAGGGGCCAGCGCACGAGGACGGAGAGGAGGAAGACGAGCCCGTAGACGAGGTTGGTGAGCAGCCCCAGGGCGAAGTTGTCGACGCCCCGCCCGGTGAACAGCGCCAGTGCGGCCGAGACCACCACGGCGAGCAGCCCGCCGACGGCCTGGATCACCGGCGTCCGGCCGAGCACCCGCGCCACCGTGAACGCCACGGCGAGCCCGACGGATGCGACCAGCGAGAGCACCAGCTCCGAGGTGACCGTGTAGAGCAGGACGAAGGCGATGCCGGGCACGACGGCCTCGAGGATCCCCCGGACGCCGCCCATGGTGCGCAGCAGCGCCTTCCCGTCGAACGGCTCGCCGTCGGCGACCGCGCCGAGTCCCGAGCGGCGGGCGGCCTGCGCGATCGCGTCGCCCACCTCGGGCCGGACCGGCTCCTCCGATCGGGCCGGGTCCTCGGGCCGCACCGGCTCCATGCCGGTCAGCTCGCGCTCTGCTGGGTCTGGCTGCCGGTCGGCACCTTCAGCGGGATCAGGTCGCGCGGAGGCATCGGGCCGCTGCCGCGGACCACGACGATGCTGCGGAAGAGCTCCTCGACCGAGGCGGCCGCCTGCTCGTCGACGGCTCCGGCTCCGGCGATCACGCCGCGGAGGAACCAGCGCGGACCGTCGACACCGACGAACCGGGCGACGCGGGTCTGGCCGCCGGCGATCGGGAGCTCGGCGACGAGCTCCGGACCGAAGACGCCGTCGCGCTCCGTCGTCGATCCGCCCTGACGGCCGATCTGCTCGGCGATCTGGCCGCGGATCTCGTGCCAGAGGCCCGAGGAGCGCGGCGCGGAGAAGGGCTGCACCTGCAGCGTCGACCCTGCGTAGTCGAGGCCGACGGCGATGACGCGCTTGGTCCCCTCCTCGACCTCGAGGCGGATGTGCATGCCCTCGCGGGGAAGCACCTTCACCCCGCCGAGGTCGATGTAGGGGCGGACCGGGTTGGCCTCGCGCTCGTCCAGGGGCCCGGCCTCCGCGCGGTCCTCCGGCGCCGACTTCTCGAAGTCCTGCTGGACGGGCTCGGCGGCCTCGCCGGCCGTGGGCTGGATGTCGCTCATGCGCTCTCCTCGTGGATTCTGGTCTCCTGGGCGCCGGCGGCGTACCCGGTGGATCCGAAGCCGCCCGTGCCGCGGACCGACTCGGGAAGCTCGTCGACGGCCGTGAACCTCGCCTGGACGACGGGGACGATCACGAGCTGCGCGATCCGGTCCCCCGCCGAGACGCGGTACGTCTCGCGGCTGTCGGTGTTCAGCAGCGCCACCCGGATCTCGCCGCGGTAGCCCGCGTCGATCGTTCCGGGGGAGTTGACGACGGTGATGCCGTGCCTGAAGGCCAGCCCGCTGCGGGGGACGACGAAGCCGGCGTGGCCCTCCGGGAGGGCGACGGCCACCCCGGTGCCGACGGAGGCGCGCTCACCGGGGGCGAGCACCACGTCCTCCGTCGAGTGGAGATCGGCTCCCGCGTCGCCCGGACGGGCGTAGGAGGGGAGCCGGTCCGCGGTGATCGGGACGTCGACGGTTGCAGGCACGTGACGAGGGTAGACCAAACGTCTGATCCAATAGGGTCATGCCGTCCTACCGAGAGAGGCTGTGGCCCGCGCCCTGGCTCTTCGTCGCCACCGCCCTCGTGATCCCCGCCAGCATCCTGGTGTTCGCGCCCATCGACCTCGCGGTGGGGGTGATCGTCGCGGTCGTGCTGTACGCGGGCTGCGTGCTGTCGCTGCTGGCCCTCTCCCCCGTGATCGAGGTGGCGGAGGGTGAGCTGCGCGCCGGCCGCGCGCACATCCCGCTGGACCTCGTGGGCGAGCCGTCCTCCTACTCGGGGGACCAGGCGTTCGCCGAGCGCGGGACGCGCCTGGACGCGCGGGCGTACCTGGTCATCCGCGGCTGGGTGAAGGAGGTGGTGCGGGTCCCGATCGAGGATCCGGCCGACCCGACGCCGTACTGGCTGGTCTCCACCCGCCGCCCGGACGACATCGTCGCCGCGATCCGGGGATCACGGCGACGGAGCGGTCGTCCTTCGGAGCCGGGAGGCGCTTAAGCGGCGCACTCCAGGCAGATCGGTCCGAGCTTCTCCTCGTGGTCGATCTGCGAGCGGTGCTTCACGAGGAAGCAGCTCACGCACGTGAACTCGTCCGCCTGGGGCGGAAGGACCACGACGTCCAGATCGAGGTCGGACAGATCGGCACCGGGCAGTTCGAATCCGCCCGGGTTGTCGGCGTCATCGACGTCGACGACTCCGGACATCTTGTCGGGGACTCGCTCCTTCAGGGCCTCGATCGACTCGGAGTCGTCATCGGTCTTGCGGGGGGCGTCGTAGTCCGTAGCCATTCCCATCCACTTCTTATTTCTGCTGTTCAACAAATCGGCGGGGTCAGTGTGCATCACGACGCATCGATTCGCAAACCACCTCGAACGGCTCTTGACACCCGCTCGCCCCGCCTCCTTCCGCACCAACTTTCGACCCGCCCGGGGTATTCCCGGCCGATCGCCCGGGCGCGTGGCATCCTTGCCCGGTCCGCGTCCAGAAGGAGGGTCCCCACGATGATGGAACTGAAGGTGATCGGCGTCGAGGGCGGATCGCTCGTCCTCGTGTCCGAGGGCGGCGAGCGCTTCTCGGTCCGCATCGACGAGACGCTGCAGAGCCAGCTGCGGCCGCGGGTCCACACCCTCCCGCCGCGCGAGAAGCGCGTCTCCCCCCGCGAGATCCAGGCCCACATCCGCTCCGGGCTCTCCGCCGAGGAGGTCGCCGAGCTCACGGGCGCCGACCTGGGCTACGTCCAGCGCTTCGAGGGACCCGTCACGGCCGAGCGCGAGCACATCGTCGCGTCCGCCCTCGCCGTGCGCGTCTACACGACCACCGACCCCGATCCCCTCGAGGAGGGCACGCCCTTCGGCGACGTCATCCGCGACCGCCTCGCGTCGCTCGGCGCCGAGGGCGAGCAGTGGTCGAGCTGGAAGGAGGAGGAGGGCTGGGTCGTCAAGCTCCTCTTCCGCTCGGACGAGATCGACCACGACGCCCGCTGGCGCTTCGACCCGCGGAAGGCGCTGCTGTCGCCGCTGACCTCCGAGGCGATCACGCTCTCGCAGCAGGGCGAGATCCGGCCGACCCTCATCCCGCGCCTGCGCGCCGTCATCCCCGCCGCCGTCGACGAGCTCGCCACGCGCTTCGACCCGGAGTCCGCGGAGGCGCCGACCCGCTCCGCCCGGGCCGACCACCCCACCGCCGGCCGCACCGCCGCGATGCCGCACGCCCGGCCGGCCGCCGTCCGCCCCTCCGACACGGAGCCGCAGCCGGCCCTCTCCGAGACCCCGCGCCCGATCTCGACGCTCCCCCGCCCCGTCACGAGCACGACGGAGCAGCGCGAGCGCAACCTCAACGACACCGCCGACCTGCTCGACGCCCTGCGGCGCCGCCGGGGCGAGCGCGATCACGCCTCGAGCCTCCGCGTCAGCGAGGAGCCGGAGCCCGAGGCCGAGGCCGCTCCTCCGGTCGAGAAGGCACCGGAGCCGCCGCGCACCGCTCCCCCGGTCCCTGAGCAGCCGTCGGGGGTGCGCGGGAGCCTCCGCCGGGGGCGGGCGTCGATGCCGAGCTGGGACGAGATCGTCTTCGGAGCGCGCAGCGACGACTGATCCTCCGCCGGCGCGGCGCCGCCGGGGTGGACGGTGCCCCCCGTCCCTCCGGCCCGGCTCAGGCCAGCGCGCCGAAGCGGAGGAGCGGCACCTGCGTCTCCTCCGGCGTGAGCGACCCGTGCTGCCCGATCATCGAGCGGCCGGAGGAGTCGTCCGCCGCGTAGTAGGCGATGGTCCTCCGGGCCGCGACGAACACGTCGCCCATCCGCTCGGCCGCCGCCGGCGAGACCTCGCCGAACCAGCCGCTCGCAGCGACCTCGTCGCGTGTCGCGATCCAGGCGCGTGCGCCCTCCGCCTCGATCCAGCGCCGCGCCACCTCGTCGGGGTCCACACCCGGCTCGAGGTGCAGCTGCAGGCAGCGGGGCTCTCCGCCGAGGTGCCGGACGCCCTCGAGCAGCGGTCCCCGCTCGACGAGCACGTGCGAGGACGCCGGAACGTCCACGATGCCGTGGTCGGCGGTGACCAGCACGCTCTCGCGGGCGGAGAGCCCGCGGACCGCTCCGCCGACCTCCCCGTCCAGGAGCTCGAGCGCTGCCGTCCACTCCGGCGACTCCCAGCCGCGCGCGTGCGCCGCCTGGTCGAGCTCGGGGACGTAGAGGTACACGAGCTGCCGGCCGCCCTCGTCGAGCAGGGCGCGCGCCGCCGTGAAGCGCTCGGCGACGCCGCCGGCGGAGTGGTACTCCGCGCCGCGCAGGATCGCCCGCGTGAGACCGGAGCGGGCGTACCGCGCGGGGCCGATCACTCCGGCCCGGACACCGGCGGCCGAGGCCTGCTCGAAGACCGTGGGGTGGGGCTGCCACGTCTCGGGCACCATGCCCTCGTCCCAGCCGGAGAGCTGGTTGACCAGGCGGTCGGAGGCGCGGTCGAGCACGCGGTAGCCGACCATCCCGTGCCCGCCCGGGCGCAGGCCCGTCGTCAGGCTCGCCAGGGCCGCCGCGGTGGTCGTCGGGAAGCCCGAGACGAGCGTGGTGGCGCGGTTGAGGGCCGGAGCGAGCGTGCGCGAGTGGCCCCCGCGCTGGCGGAGGTTCGCGGCACCCAGGCCGTCGACGAGGACGATCACGATCCGCTCGACGCGGGGCGAGCCGAAGAGGCCGGGGCGGCCCAGGAGCGCGTCGAGGGCGCCCGGCAGGACGTCGGCGAGGCTCCGCCGCCCGTCGGGGGCTGGCGGTAGCATGTGGGTCATCGCGCCCAGTTTCGCACAGCGCCGCCGTCCCCGCCGGGCCGGTGCGGCGGAGCGTGCGCGTGAACGGGAGGGCCGGTCCCGTCCGCGAGGCGCCGTCTCCGCTCCGCCCGTCCCGTCGAGCGCCGCAGGGCGGTGCAGTCCCCCGCCGCCGCCCCGCGCCCGCCACCGAATCGAGTCATGAACGCTGCAGCCCCCTCCTCCGGATCCTCGCTCACCGAGCGCATCGAGGACGTCGACGTCTCGGCCGAGATGGAGGGGTCCTTCCTCGAGTACGCGTACTCGGTCATCTACTCGCGGGCCCTGCCCGACGCCCGCGACGGCCTCAAGCCGGTGCAGCGCCGGATCCTCTACATGATGAGCGAGATGGGGCTGCGGCCCGATCACGGCCACGTGAAGTCGGCCCGCGTGGTCGGCGAGGTGATGGGCAAGCTGCACCCGCACGGCGACGCCTCGATCTACGACTCCCTCGTCCGCCTCGCCCAGCCGTTCACGATGAGGGTCGCCCTCGTCGACGGCCACGGCAACTTCGGCTCCCTCGACGACGGCCCGGCCGCGGCCCGCTACACCGAGGCCCGCCTCGCCCCGGCCGCCACGGCCATGACCGAGCACCTCGGCGAGGACGTCGTCGACTTCGTCCCGAACTACGACAACTCGCACGACCAGCCCGAGGTCCTCCCCTCCGCGTTCCCGAACCTGCTGGTCAACGGGGCCAGCGGCATCGCCGTCGGCATGGCGACGAACATGGCGCCCCACAACCTCGTGGAGGTGATCGGGGCGGCCCGGCACCTGATCGCCCATCCCGACGCGTCCCTGGACGACCTGATGTCGTTCGTCCCCGGACCGGACTTCCCGAGCGGTGGCACGATCGTCGGCCTCGCCGGCGTGCGCGACGCCTACGCGACCGGCCGGGGCGGCTTCAAGACCCGCGCGCGCGTCTCGGTCGAGAGCATCACCGCGCGCAAGTCCGGCCTGGTCGTCACCGAGCTGCCCTACCTCGTCGGCGCCGAGAAGGTCATCGACAAGATCAAGGACGGCGTCCAGAACAAGAAGCTCAGCGGCATCTCGGACGTCACCGACCTGACGGACCGGGACAACGGCCTCCGGCTCGTCATCGGGATCAAGACCGGCTTCAGCCCGGAGGCCGTCCTCGAGCAGCTCTACCGCTACACGCCCCTCGAGGACGCGTTCTCGATCAACAACGTCGCGCTGGTCGACGGCGGCCCGCGCACCCTCGGCCTGAAGGAGCTGCTGCAGGTCTACATCGGCCACCGGGTGCAGGTCGTCACCCGGCGGACCCGCTACCGACTGCGCAAGCGCCAGGAGCGGCTGCACCTGGTCGAGGGCCTGCTCATCGCGATCCTCGACATCGACGAGGTCATCCAGCTGATCCGCGGGAGCGACGACACCGCGGCGGCGCGGGCCCGGCTGATCGAGGTCTTCGACCTCAGCACCCTGCAGGCCGACTACATCCTCGAGCTCCAGCTCCGCCGCCTCACGAAGTTCTCGCGCATCGAGCTCGAGACCGAGCGCGACACCCTCCTCGCCGAGATCGCCGAGCTCGAGGCCCTCCTCGCCAGCCGCTCACGGATCGACGAGCTGGTCTCGGACGAGCTCGACGAGGTCGCCCAGCGCCTCGGGACCCCGCGGCGCACCCTGCTCACCGAGGCGCGTCCCTCCGTCGCCACCACCGGGCGGAAGGCCGCCGCGGTGCTCGAGATCGCGGACGTGCCCTGCCGGGTGCTGCTGAGCACCACCGGCCGCATGGTGCGGGTCGACCGCGACCCCGAGGCCGCTCCCCACCCCGAGCGCGCCACGCGCCGCTCGAAGCACGACGCCGTCCTCAGCGTGCTCGACACGACCAGCCGGACGGAGATCGGCGCGGTCACCAGCGCCGGTCGGCTCCTCCGCTTCTCGCCGGTCGACGTGCCCGCCGTCCCCTCCTCCTCGGTGCAGCTGGGCGCGGGCGTGCGCATGAGCGACTACCTCCCGCACCTGGCGAAGGACGAGCGGGTGCTCGCGCTCGTCGCCCTCGACGACGAGCGGCCGATCGCGCTCGGCACCCAGCAGGGCGTCGTCAAGCGCGTCGCGCCGGGCGAGCTGCCCAACCGCCCGGACATCGAGCTCATCGCCCTGAAGCCGAAGGACGCCGTCGTGGGCGCGGCCGCGTCGGGTGAGGAGGACGAGCTGGTCTTCGTCACCGGCGAGGCCCAGCTGCTGCGCTTCCCCGCGTCCGCCGTCCGCCCTCAGGGCCGGACCGCCGCGGGGATGGCCGGGGTCAAGCTGGCCGAGACCGACGACGTCGTGCACTTCGCCGTCGTCGCCGCCGAGGACCGGGACGAGGCCGTCGTCGCGACGGTCGCCGTCGACAGCTGGGCCCTCTCGGGGACCGACACCGGTAGTGCGAAGGTCTCGCCGTTCTCGGAGTTCCCCGCCAAGGGCAGGGCCACCGGCGGAGTCCGTGCGCAGCGCTTCCTCAAGGGTGAGACCGCCCTCGGAGTGGCGTGGGTCGGCCCCGGTCCCGCGCACGCGCTCGAGGCCGACGGCTCGGTCGCCGCGCTGCCCGACTCCGGGATGAAGCGCGACGGCTCCGGCGTGGCGCTCGCGGCGCCGATCGCGACGATCGGAGCGGCGCCCGAGGTGTTCTGAGCCCCGCGGCTCAGACGTCGATGCGGTCCCGCGACAGCGACTCGGACCCGCGGACGATGAACTCCTTGCGGGGCGCCACGTCGTTGCCCATCAGCAGCTCGAACACCCGGCCGGCGTTCTCGGCGTCCGCTACCCGCACCCGGCGGAGGGTGCGGCGGGAGCGGTCCATGGTCGTCGTGGCCAGCTGGTCCGCGTCCATCTCGCCGAGCCCCTTGTAGCGCTGGATCGGGTCCTGGTAGCGGCGGCCCGCCTTGCCGAGGGCCGCGAGCACGCTCTGCAGCTCCTTCTCGGAGTAGGTGTAGATCGTCTCGTTCGGCTTCTTCCCCGCGTTCATCACCACGAGCCGGTGCAGCGGAGGCACGGCGGCGAAGACGCGCCCCGCCTCGACGAGCGGCCGCATGTAGCGGAAGAAGAGCGTGAGCAGCAGGGTGCGGATGTGGGCGCCGTCGACGTCGGCGTCGCTCATCAGGATGATCTTCCCGTAGCGGGCGGCCGAGAGGTCGAAGGAGCGGCCGGAGCCGGCTCCGATCACCTGGATCATCGAGGCGCACTCGGCGTTCGAGAGCATGTCGGCGATGCTCGCCTTCTGCGTGTTGAGGATCTTCCCCCGGATCGGCAGCAGGGCCTGGTACTCGCTGTTGCGGGCGAGCTTGGCGGTGCCGAGGGCGGAGTCGCCCTCGACGATGAAGAGCTCGCTGTTCTCGACGTCGCTGCTGCGGCAGTCGACCAGCTTCGCCGGAAGGGAGGAGGACTCCAGCGCGTTCTTGCGGCGCTGCGTCTCCTTGTGCGCGCGGGCCGAGATCCGCGACTTCATCTCGGCGACGACCTTCTCGAGGAGCTGGGAGGTCTGCGCCTTGTCCTCGCGGCGCGTCGAGGAGAACACCGCGCCCAGCGTCGAGGCGATGGTGGAGGCGACGATCGCGCGGACGGCGGGCGTGCCCAGCACCTCCTTCGTCTGGCCTTCGAACTGCGGCTCAGGGAGCCGCACGGTCAGCACGGCGCTGAGCCCGGCGAGGACGTCGTCCTTCTCGAGCTTGTCCGAGCCGACCTTGAGGCGGCGGGCGTTCGCCTCCACCTGGGAGCGGAGCAGCTTCAGCAGGCCCTGCTCGAAGCCGGTCTGGTGCGTCCCGCCCTTGGGCGTCGAGATGATGTTCACGAAGCTGCGCATCACCGTCTCGTAGCCGGTGCCCCAGCGCAGGGCGATGTCGACCTCGCAGGTGCGCTCCACCTCGGTGGGCACCATGGCGCCGCCGGGGGTCAGCACCGGCACGGTCTCGGTGAAGGTGCCGGAGCCGGTGAGGCGCAGCACCTCGGTCACGGGGGCGTCGGGGGCGAGGAACTCGACGAACTCCGAGATGCCGCCGTCGTAGCGGAACATCTCGGCGCGGCGCTCGTCCGCCCGGTCGTCGACGATGTCGATCGTCAGGCCGGGGACGAGGAACGCGGTCTGCCGGGCGCGCGTCACCAGGTCGTCCGTCTGGAACGAGGCGCCCTTCGTGAAGATCTGGCGGTCGGCCCAGTAGCGCACGCGCGTACCGGTGACGCCCTTGGCGACCTTCCCGACGACCGTCAGCTCCGACCCGTTCTCGAACGGCGTGAACGGAGCGTCGGGGGTGGGCTCGCCCGCGTCGGCGAAGCGCCCGGGCTCCCCCCGGTGGAACGACATCCGGTAGGTGCGGCCGTTGCGGTCGACCTCGACGTCGAGGCGCTCCGAGAGCGCGTTGACCACGGAGGCGCCGACGCCGTGCAGACCGCCGGACGCCGCGTAGGACCCGGAGCCGAACTTGCCGCCCGCGTGCAGCTTCGTGAACACGACCTCGACTCCGGAGAGCCCCGTCTTCGGCTCGATGTCGACCGGGATCCCGCGCGCGCGGTCGCGCACCTCGACGCTGCCGTCGGCGTGCAGGAGCACGCTGATCTCGGTCCCGTGCCCGGCCAGCGCCTCGTCGACGGAGTTGTCGATGACCTCCCAGAGGCAGTGCATGAGGCCGCGCGAGTCGGTCGATCCGATGTACATGCCGGGCCGCTTCCGGACCGCCTCGAGACCCTCGAGGACGGAGAGGTGGCGGGCGTTGTAGTCGGTGGAGGCCATCCGCCCAGTCTACTTTCGGGAACCGCTCCGGCCGCGGTGGCGCGGCACCCGGCGACAGCACGATGGCCGCTCGGCGCGGGGCCCCTACGCGCAGAGCGAAATGCCGACCGATCGACTCCGTGCGGAAACAATCGCGTGCTTGGATGGGTTCCACTAAGCAGAGATCGAAGAACGAGTGCAGGAGGCCAAGTCATGTCGACCACAGCAACCCAGAACGGCGTGGACGAGCTCGCCGGTGCCCACCAGCTCTCCGCCGCCGACCGCTGCGACAGCTGCGGTGCCCAGGCGTACATCCGAGTGGTCGTGAACAACGGAGAACTGCTGTTCTGCGCGCACCACGGGAAGAAGTACCAGGAGAAGCTCTCCAGCATCGCCCAGAGCTGGCACGACGAGTCCGCCCGACTCTTCGAGGAGCAGCGTCCCTAGCGCGTCCCCGATCAGCCCGGACGGCGCGTCAGCGCCCTACCGACCGACACCGAGCCGCTTCGCGATCACTTCGCGAGCGGCTCGTGCCGTTTCATCGACCAGGCGGAGACGCTCGTCCGACGGGGAGTAGGCGTCGCCGAGGGCGCGCCGCAGGATCGCGTCCGCGAGCGAGGGGTTCTTCGCGAGGACGGGGCCGTGCAGGTGCGTGCCCAGAAGGCCTCCCTCCGCGTAGCCCTCGTGGCCGGCGCCGTCGCCGGTGCCGTGCAGCACTCGGCCGAGCGCGTCCTCGGGCGCGATCCCGGTCATCCGGCGCTCGTGGTTCTCGAATCCGACGAGGACGCCGCCCGGCGTCTCGACGAGGAGGTCGTCGGTCGCGCGCTCGCCCGTGACCGAGTCTCCGGGGAACAGTCCGATCCCCCGGGCGCCGCCCGCGGCCGTGCTGATCGAACCGGCCAGCATCTCCCAGCCGGCTCCGACCGCGACCACCTGAGTGCCCTGGTCGACCCAGACCCGCAGCGTCGGCGCGATCTCGTGGAGGAGTGCCAGGACGCCCGGGAGGTCCTCGTCCGCTCCCGTCCCGGCGACCAGGACGTCCGGACGGACCTCGGCGTCGGAGGCGGTCGCCAGCGGCACCACCTCCGCCTCGACGCCCGACCAGCGCGCCCGAGCCGCGAGGACCCGGGCGTTCGCCGCGTCGCCGTTGCTGTCCAGGACGTCGGGAGCGAGCACGGCGATGCGGAGGGTGGTCACGCGGTCTCCTCGCGGTTGGTGACGAGCTGCAGGTGCGCACGGGTGCGGCGCATCGAATCGGCCGAGAAGACGATGGTCTTCCGGCCGGAGGCGGGGGTCGGCAGAGCGAGGAACGCGTCGAGCGCGCGACCCAGGTCCTCGTCGACGGAGTCGACGCGCACGCCGTCGTAGCGCAGGTGCAGCGCCGCCTCGTGCGCCTTCGACCCCGAGACGACCCGGACGTGCCCGAGCACGGAGGTGTCCACGGGCCAGAAGTAGGAGGGGTCTCGGACGTCGGAGCCGATCGCGAGCATGATCTGCTCGGTCCCCTCGGGGATCTCCGCGATGTTCAGGCGGTAGCTCGCCGGGTTCTGAACCAGGACGAACTCGACCTCGTGGCCGCGCACGGTGACGATCTCGCCCCGCCCGAAGACGGGGTCGATGCTCGAGAGCGCGGAGGCGGCGAGGGCCGGGTCGAAGCGCTCGGCGAGCACGGCGCGGGCCGTGGAGACGGCCGCCGCGGCGTCCACCGCGTAGTGGACGCCCCGTGCGGGGAGCCGGACCTCGAGCGGGTCGCCGTCGCTGACGATGCGCGCGGCCGCTCCCGTCGTGCTCTCGACGACGGTGGTGGCACGGTCGGTCCCGGCCTCCGCCTCCGCGGCGTAGCCGAGACCGCCGGACGCGGAGTCGCGGACGGAGGAGGAGACGCCGTACCAGCGGATCCGCTCGTCGGGGAGGGAGGTCGCGACATCGGCGACGTGGCGGTCGTCGGCGTTCAGCACGACGGGACCGGTCGCGCGGGAGGCGATGGTGCCGAGCATCCGGGCGACCATGGCCGGATCGAAGAAGCGGTCGATCTGGTCGACCACCACGTTCGTCAGCAGGACGACGCGGGGGCGCATCCGGGGCGCGAGGCGCGCGCCGTGACCCTCGTCCATCTCGAGGACGGCGATGTCGGCGTCGATCCGTCCGCGGAGGTCCGCCCGCTCCAGGAGCGCGGAGGTCAGCCCCTGGGCGATGTTGGCCGTCGAGGGGTTGGTGAAGACCCGGAGCCCGTGCGCGCGGAGCACCGCGACCAGCATCTTGGTCGTGGTCGACTTGCCCGCCGATCCCGTGACGACCACGAGGCCGTCCCGGAATCCGTCGAGCACCGCGGGCAGGAATCCGGGCGCGACGCGGTTCACCACGAGTCCGGGCACGGCGGATCCCCCGCCGGGCTTCCGGACCCGCGCGGCGAACCGGGCGGCCCTCCCGAGGAGGACCGCCGGCGCGTAGCGGATCACCGGCCTACTCGAGGTAGTCGCGGAGCGACTGCGAGCGGGACGGGTGGCGGAGCTTGGCCATCGTCTTGGACTCGATCTGGCGGATGCGCTCGCGCGTCACGCCGAAGGTGTCGCCGATCTGGTCGAGCGTCTTCGGCATGCCGTCGCCGAGGCCGAAGCGCATGCGGATCACGCCGGCCTCGCGCTCCGAGAGCGAGTCGAGCAGCGACTCCAGCTGCTTCTGCAGCATGGTGAAGCCCACGGCGTCAGCCGGGACGACCGCCTCGGTGTCCTCGATGAGGTCGCCGAACTCGCTGTCGCCGTCCTCGCCCAAGGGCGTGTGCAGTGAGATCGGCTCGCGCCCGTACTTCTGCACCTCGATGACCTTCTCGGGGGTCATGTCGAGCTCGCGCGAGAGCTCCTCGGGCGTGGGCTCGCGGCCCAGGTCCTGGAGCATCTGGCGCTGCACGCGGGCCAGCTTGTTGATGACCTCGACCATGTGCACCGGGATGCGGATGGTGCGGGCCTGGTCGGCCATCGCGCGGGTGATCGCCTGGCGGATCCACCACGTGGCGTAGGTCGAGAACTTGAAGCCCTTGGTGTAGTCGAACTTCTCGACCGCACGGATGAGGCCCAGGTTGCCCTCCTGGATGAGGTCGAGGAACTGCATCCCGCGACCGGTGTAGCGCTTCGCGAGGCTGACGACGAGCCGGAGGTTCGCTCCGAGCAGGTGGCTCTTCGCGCGCTGGCCGTCCTTCGCGACCCAGCGCAGCTCGCGGACGAGCTCCGGGCTGAGGTCTGTCGAGTTGGCGAGCTTGTCCTCGGCGAACAGGCCGGCCTCGATGCGCATCGCGAGCTCGACCTCCTCGGCCGCGTTCAGGAGCGCGACCTTGCCGATCTGCTTCAGGTAGTCCTTGACCGGGTCGGCGGTGGCACCGGTGATCGCGGTCGAGTAGACCGGGACCTCGTCGTCCTCTCCGCCGAACGACAGGACGAGCGCACCGCTCGGGAGCGGCTCGGCCGGAGCGGCGACGGCAGCGGCGGCCGGGGCCTCCGGTGTCTCCGCGTCGTCCTTCGCGTCGGTCTCGGTGTCCTCGGCGACGACCTCGGTCTCCTCCTCCGCCGCCTCGTCGGGCTCGACGGCGTCGGTCGGCTCCTCCTCGGTGTCGGCGGGAGCGGCGGCCTTGGTCGTGGCGCGCGAGCGGGTCGTCTTGGCCGCGGTGGTCTTGGCCGCCGTGGTCTTCGCCGCGGGCTTGCGTGTCGCGGGCTTCTTGGTGGTCGTCGTCACGTCGTCGTCGACGGCGTCGAGCGTTGCGGTCTTGGTAGCTCTGGTGGCCATGGCGGCACCTCTCCATCCGTTGCGTCCCGGGGGCGGGCGGCGCGGGAGGGCGTCGTCCGTCGGTGGGCATTACGAGGACCCATGTCAAGTCGAGGACGTCGCACGCCCGACGTGGGCCTGGTGCTCCTCGACCCGAACGGGTCCTATTGACAATTATTGCACGTCTGAGTAGTGCAGCCGTGCGGTGCGGTGCGAGTGGGGCTCGATCCGGCGGGATCCGGGCCGTTCCGCTGGGACATCGCGTCTGCAGAAGGGCGGATCGACGGGGACGACCGTCAGCGCCCCGCGCGGCCGCGGCGCATCCGGTCACTCAGTGCAACCCAGAGAGGGGCCACGGTTATTCCCTCGTCCTCGGCCAGGCGGCGGCGGGTCCGGCGGCGCGCGACGACGAGTCCGACGACTCCGGCGCCGACCACCACGTACTGCACGCACCACGCCAGGCGGAAGTGCTCGAGCGAGTAGGTCTGCTCGGAGGAGGCACCGGGACCGGCCAGTGCGTCGAGGATCAGGCCGATCGCGAACATCATCGTGAAGCTGGCCAGGAACCCGCCCACGTTGACGACTCCGTTCGCCGCGCCGAGGCTCCGCGAGGGGTTGAACGTGCGGGCGAAGTCGAACCCGATCATGGAGCCGGGGCCGCCCGCTCCGACGACGATCAGGAGCAGCACCACGAGCCAGTACGGCGGGATGCCGGGCCAGAGCAGCACGACGGTCCAGGCGACCGCCATCGCCGAGACGATCCCGAGCACGAGGTTGCTGCGGCGCATGGGGTGGCGGGCGGTCAGGACGCCGAGCACCGGCCCGACGACGATCCCCGCGATCACGACGATCGTGAGGGTCGGCGCGGCGACGGTCGGCGGCAGACCGATCGCGTAGACGAGGAAGGGGTAGCCCCAGAGGAGCGTGAAGACCGTGCCGGAGGACTGCGTGACGAAGTGCGACCAGAAGCCGAGCTGCGTCCCCGGCCGGCGCAGGCTCACTCCGAGCTGCGCGATCGTCGCCCGGAGCGTCGGGGGCACCACCGTGATCGGCTCGGTGCGCGGCGGAACGTCGGCGACCAGGAGGAGCACGCCGAGGAAGGACACGGCCCCGAGGCCGGCGGCGCTGAGGAACGCGGGCTCCCAGCCGAACGTGTGGAGGATCGCCGCGAACGGGAGTGCGGAGAGGATCTGGCCCACCTGGCCGATGTTGCCGATCCACTGCGAGAGCTGCGGCACGATCGGTCCGCTGAACCAGGTCACCGTGAGGCGGATCACGGAGGTGAAGATCGCGGCGTCCCCGGCTCCCAGCAGGATCCGCCCGACGATCGCGACGCCGATGCCCGGCGCGATCGCGACCACGACCTGGCCCGCCATCATCAGGGCCGTGCCCGAGAGGATCAGGGTCCGCGGGCCGAACCGGTCGATGAGGATCCCGACCGGGATCTGCATCCCGGCGTAGACGATCAGCTGGACGACGGCGAGCGACGAGAGGACGGCGGCCGCCACCCCGAACCGCTCCGCGGCGTCCACTCCTGCGACGCCCAGCGTCGTGCGGTCCAGGACCGCCACGAGGTAGGCGAACGCTCCGGCACCGAAGACGAACCAGGCTCGACGATCACGCACTCGTCCGATCCTACGGCCGCTCAGGAGGCGGTGGGCTCCTCGCCCGGGCGGCGGATCGCGAGGAACTTCTCGAGCTCGGCGGCGATCGCGTCGGCGCTGGGCACGAAGCCGTCCTCGTCGGTGAGCGGCGAGCGGAGGCTCGTCCCCTCCATGTAGGTGTCGTGCCGCGCCTCGAGGGCCGAGACCAGCTTCTGCAGCTCGTCGTTGCCGCCGACCTGCTCGTCGACCTTGCCGAGGAACTCCCGCCCGCTCTCGCGCAGGCGGTCCGTCGGGAAGATGAGGCCGGTCGACGCCGAGATGCTCTCGAGCGCCGCGACCGCCGCCTGCGGGTACTCGGTGTCCGACAGGTAGTGGGGGATGAGCAGCGCGAAGCCGACCACGGTCAGACCGCGCTCGTAGAGGCGCAGCTCGAGCAGGTGGAGGACGTTCGAGGGCACCTGCGTGTGCGGCTTCCAGACCGACATCGCCTCGATCAGGTCCTCGCGGTTGCCGCTCACGGTGACGCCGACGGGCCGGGTGTGCGGCACGGGCATCGGGATCGCCTGGACCCACGTGGTCGAGGCGACGTCGAGCCGCTCGAGGAGGGAGACCACCGCGCGGGTGAACCGCTCCCACTGGAAGTCGGGCTCGAAGCCGGTGAGCAGGAGGAACGGCTGGTGCAGCTCGTCGTGCGCGAGCGAGAGCCGGAGCATCGCAGGACGGTAGTCCGTCAGGTGGTCCTGGTCGAAGGTGATGATGGGGCGGCGGGCCCGGTAGTCGAGCAGCTGATCCTGGTCGAAGACCGCGACTTCGCGGTGCTCGAGGGTCTCGAAGAGGTACTCCCCCAGCTGCCCCACCGCTCCCCCGGCGTCGGCCGAGCCGGTCAGGCCCGCGACGAGGTGCAGCCCGCGCGGGATCTCGGAGAGGTCGCCCTCGATCTCGAACAGGTCTTCCGGATCCAGCATGCGTCCAGTCTAAACGGGGGTCCCGGCGCCCCGTCCGGGTCCGCTGAGCCCTCAGCGAACAGCGCCTAGCATTGCCGCCATGCCCCTCTCCTCTCTCGAGTACTCGACCGTTCCCGCCTCCGACATCGACACCGACGCCCTCGTCCTCGGCGTCGCCCCGGGACCCGACGGTCCCCGGCTCGTCGGCGCGGAGGGCTTCGAGGAGCTGGCCCCCGCGCTGAGCGCGCTCGGCGCGACCGGCGCGGCCGAGACGCTCGTGCGCGTGCCGTCCTCGGTCCGTGCCGGAGTGATCGTGCTCGTCGGACTCGGCTCGGCGGAGCCCGACGACACCGCGCTGCGAAACGCCGCGGGCGCCGCCGTCCGCCTGCTCGCGGGGTCCGCCTCCGTGGCCCTCTCCCTCCCCGCCGGCTCCGACGGCACGCTCGCCGCGGTCGCCGAGGGCGCCGCGCTCGGCTCCTACTCCTTCACCGCCTTCCGCGGCAGCACCGCCGCCGCGGCGAAGGCGCCCGTCGAGCACGTCGTCCTGCTGGGCGGCGGCGAGTCGGCCGACCCCGCCGTCCTGGACCGGGCGCTCGTGCTCGGCCGCGCGGTCGGCACGGTGAAGGACCTCGTCAACACTCCCCCGTCGCACCTCTACCCGCAGACGCTGGCCGAGGCCGTGCAGACCGGCGCAGAGGGACTGCCCCTCGAGGTCACCGTCTGGGACGAGGAGGCCCTCGCGGAGGAGGGGTTCGGCGGCATCCTCGGAGTCGGCAGCGGCTCCTCCCGCCCGCCCCGCCTCGTGAAGGTCGCCTACGCGCCCGAGGGCGCGAGCACCCACCTCGCCCTGGTCGGCAAGGGCATCACCTTCGACAGCGGCGGACTCTCGCTCAAGCCGCCGGCCTCGATGATCGGGATGAAGACCGACATGGCGGGCGCGGCGACCGTGTACGCCGTCGTGCGCGCCATCGCGGAGCTCGGCCTCCCGCTCCGCGCGACCGCCTGGCTCTGCATCGCCGAGAACCTCCCCTCCGGGACCGCGATCCGCCCGGACGACGTGCTCACCGTGCGCGGCGGGACCACGGTGGAGGTGCTGAACACCGACGCCGAGGGCCGACTGGTGCTCGCCGACGGCCTCGTCGCCGCCAGCGAGGAGCAGCCCGATGCGATCATCGACGTCGCGACGCTGACCGGCGCCTCCGTGGTCGCCCTCGGCAACCGGACCGTCGGCGCTCTGGGCGACGACGAGCTGGTCTCCCGCGTCCTCGACGCCGCCCGCGCGGCGGGAGAGCCCTTCTGGCAGATGCCCCTCCCCGCGGAGCTGCGACCGCTGCTGAACTCGGACATCGCCGACATCGCGAACGTCAAGCCGGGCAACACCGCCGGCGGCATGCTCCTCGCCGGCCACTTCCTCCGCGAGTTCGTCGGGAAGCGCGGCGAGGGCGAGGACGCGACCACGATCCCGTGGGCGCACCTCGACATCGCCGGCCCCTCGAGCAACGGAGGCGGCGGCTACGGCTTCACCGGAGCCGGCGCCACGGGGGTCTCGGTGCGCGCGCTGATCGCCCTGGCCGAGGGCTTCGCGAGCGCGTAGTAGGGTCGACGGGGCGGGAGATCCCGCCTCGTCCCCCCTCCCGATCCGCTCGGCGCTCAGCGTCGGAGCCGGTCGGCCGGGAAGCGGGACCGCACGTCGCGAGGGAGTCACTGGGTGTCGGAAGAGCGCTACGACCTGGTCGTGCTCGGAGGTGGCAGCGGCGGGTACGCGGCGGCCCTCCGGGCGACGCAGCTGGGGATGAGCGTCGCGCTCGTGGAGCGCGACAAGGTCGGCGGCACCTGCCTGCACCGGGGATGCGTGCCCACCAAGGCCCTGCTGCACGCCGCCGAGCTGGCGGACGGCGCCCGCGAGGGAGAGAAGTACGGCGTGCTCTCGAGCTTCACCGGGATCGACATGGCAGGCGTCACGCGCTACCGCGAGGGCGTCGTCGCCGGCAAGTACAAGGGGCTCCAGAGCCTCGTGTCCTCGCGCGGCATCACGGTCGTCACGGGCGAGGGCCGTCTCACCGCGCCCGGCACGGTGACCGTCGGCGAGCACGTGCTCCACGGCGCGTCGATCGTCGTCGCCACCGGGTCCGCCTCCCGCACCCTCCCCGGCATCGAGATCGGCGGCCGGATCCTGACGAGCGACCAGGCTCTCGAGCTCGACCACGTGCCCGCGAGCGTCGTCGTCCTCGGCGGCGGAGTGATCGGCGTCGAGTTCGCGAGCGTCTGGCGCTCGTTCGGCGCCGAGGTCACGATCGTCGAGGCCCTCCCCCACCTCGTTCCCAACGAGGACGAGAGCGTCAGCAAGCAGCTGGAGCGCGCCTTCCGCAAGCGGGGCATCGCCTTCCAGCTGGGATCCCGCGTCGCGTCGGTCTCGCAGAGCGAGGGCGGCGTCTCCGTGTCGCTCGAGAGCGGCGCCACGGTGGAGGGCGAGATCCTGCTGGTCGCCGTCGGCCGCGGCCCGGTGACCGCGGGCATCGGCCTCGAGGAGGCCGGGGTCCGCCTCGACCGCGGCTACGTGCTGACCGACGAGCGCCTGCAGACCTCCGTCCCCGGCGTGTACGCCGTGGGCGACATCGTGCCGGGGCTCCAGCTCGCGCACCGGAGCTTCCAGCAGGGGATCTTCGTCGCGGAGGAGATCGCCGGTCTGGGCCCGCAGGTCGTCTCGGACGTCAACGTCCCGAAGGTGACCTACAGCGACCCCGAAGTGGCCTCCGTCGGCCTCGGCGAGGCCCGCGCGATCGCCGAGTACGGCGCCGAGCGCGTCGCCGTGTACGACTACGGCCTCGGCGGCAACGCCCGGAGCACGATCATCGGGACCACCGGCTCCGTGAAGGTCGTGCGCCTGGTCGACGGCCCCGTCGTCGGCGTGCACATGGTCGGAGCCCGCGTCGGCGAGCTGATCGGCGAGGCTCAGCTCATCGTGAACTGGGAGGCGCACCCCGAGGACGTCGCGCCCCTCGTGCACGCGCACCCCACTCAGAACGAGGCGCTCGGCGAGGCGCACCTCGCTCTGGCCGGGAAGCCGCTGCACGCCCTGTAGAACCACTGCGGTGCGGCGATCCGCCGCTTCCGCATCAGTAAGCTGGACATCGAAACACAAGCGTCTTAAGGAGACAGGCTCATGAGCGAATCCGTCAGCCTCCCGGCACTCGGAGAGAGTGTCACGGAAGGAACGGTCACCCGCTGGCTGAAGAACGTCGGGGACCGCGTCGAGGTGGACGAGCCCCTGCTCGAGGTCTCGACCGACAAGGTCGACACCGAGATCCCGTCGCCCGTCGCGGGAGTGATCGAGGAGATCCTCGTCCAGGAGGACGAGACCGTCGAGGTCGGCGCCGAGCTGGTGCGCATCGGCGACGGCTCCGGAGCCGCGTCGGCGTCCGAGCCCGAGGCTCCCGCCGAGGAGGCCCCCGAGGTCCAGGCCGCCGAGACCGAGGCCACCGACGAGGCGACCCCGTCGGTCGACGCCGAGAGCGACGCCGAGGCCCCCGCCCCGGCCGAGCCCGAGCCGGCCCCGGCCGCCGAGAAGCCCGCCGCCCCGGTCAAGGACTACCTGAAGCAGATCGGCAAGGT
>NZ_PSVQ01000034.1:0-38126 GCF_002932395.1 Rathayibacter sp. AY1D9 | reverse complement strand
GAGCCTCTCTCCTCCTGCGTCGTCGATCGGCCGCGGTCGGCCGGGGAGGGTGGTCGCGCTGGGAAGAGCGGGTCGCGTACCGCGCACGACGATCCGCTCCCACGCGGATCGCCGGTTGCGCGGTGCTCAAGAGCCTCTCTCCTCCTGGCGTCGTCGATCGGCCGCGGTCGGCCGGGGAGAGTGGTCGCGCTGGGAAGAGCGGGTCGCGTACCGCGCACTTCGAGCCGCTCCCACGCGGATCGCCGGTTGCGCGGTGCTCAAGAGCCTCTCTCCTCCTGCGTCGTCGATCGGCCGCGGTCGGCCTCAGAACGCGGGAACGATGGGAAGAGCGGGTCGCGTACCGCGCACGACGATCCGCTCCCACGCGGATCGCCGGTTGCGCTCGGCGGTGCTCAGGAGCCTCTCCGGTCGACCGAGCGCGTCCCGCCGGCGCGGAGCGCAACCGGCAATCCGCGTTCCAGCGGATCGTCGTGCGCGGAACGTTCGACGCCCTCGAGCACGGAACCACCCTCCCACGCCGACCGCAGGCGATCGACGACGAAGGAGGAGAGAGGCTCACCAGCGCCGCGACTGCGGGCGATCGACGACGCCAGGAGGAGAGAGCCTCACGAGCGCCGCGGAGCGCAACCGGCGATCCGCGTCCCAGCGGATCGACGTGCGCGGAACGCACGACGCTCTGCAATACCCGACCACCCTCCCGAGCCGACTGCGGGCGATCGACGACGAAGGAGGAGAGAGCCTAGGAATGCTGCGGGAACCCGAGGTTGATGCCGCCGTGGGAGGGGTCGAGCCAGCGGCTGGTGATGGCCTTCTGCTGGGTGAAGAAGCGGACGCCTTCTGCTCCGTGGGCCTTGGTGTCGCCGAAGAGGGACGCCTTCCAGCCGCCGAAGGAGAACGTGGCGACGGGGACGGGGATGGGGACGTTGATGCCGATCATGCCGACCTCGACCTCGTTCTGGAAGCGGCGTGCCGCTCCTCCGTCGTTGGTGAAGATGGCCGTGCCGTTGCCGAAGGCGCCGTTGTTGATGAGTGCGACGCCCTCCTCGTAGGAGGCGACGCGGACGATGGAGAGCACCGGGCCGAAGATCTCCTCCGTGTAGGCGCGGGAGGTGGTGGGGACCTTGTCGAGCAGGGTCGGGCCGAGCCAGAAGCCGTTCGCGTCGCCGTCCACCTCGATCCCGCGCCCGTCGATCACGACCTCGGCGCCGTCCTCCTCCGCGATCGCGATGTAGGAGGCGACCTTGTCGCGGTGCGCCTCGGTGATCAGCGGACCCATGTCGCAGCCACGGCGGCCGTCGCCGATGCGCAGCTTCGACGCCCTGTCCTGGATCTTGGTGATGAGCTCGTCGGCGACGGGCTCGACCGCGACGACGACCGAGATCGCCATGCACCGCTCCCCCGCCGAGCCGAAGCCGGCGTTGATGGCGGAGTCGGCGACGAGGTCCAGGTCCGCGTCGGGGAGCACCAGCATGTGGTTCTTCGCCCCGCCCAGCGCCTGCACCCGCTTGCCGTGCTTCGTGCCCGTCTCGTAGACGTACTGCGCGATCGGGGTCGAGCCGACGAACGAGATCGAGCGGACGTCGGGGTGCTCGAGCAGCCCGTCGACGGCCTGCTTGTCGCCGTTGAGCACCGTGTAGACGCCGTCGGGGAGGCCGGCCTCCTTCCAGAGGGCGCCGAGCCAGATCGCCGGGGACGGGTCCTTCTCGGAGGGCTTCACCACGACGGTGTTGCCGGCGGCGATGGCGATGGGGAAGAACCACATCGGCACCATCGCAGGGAAGTTGAAGGGGGAGATGATGCCGACCACGCCGAGCGGCTGCTTGGTCGAGTAGACGTCGACGCCGGTGGAGACCTGCTCCGAGTACTCGCCCTTGAGGTGGTGCGCGAGACCGGTCGCGAACTCCACGACCTCCTGGCCTCGGGTGATCTCGCCGAGCGCGTCCGAGACGACCTTGCCGTGCTCCGACGTGATCAGCTCGGCGAGCTCCTGCTTCTTCGCCTCGAGGAGCTCGCGGAAGCGGAAGACGATCTGCTGCCGCTTCGCGAGCGACGTGTCGCGCCAGGCGGGGAAGGCGGCCTTCGCGGAGGCGACGGCGGCGTCCACCTCGGCGGAGTCGGCGAGCGCGACCTCCTTGGTCGCGACTCCCAGCGCCGGGTCGTAGACGGGAGCGGTGCGGCCGGACGAGTAGTCGGAGGGAGCCCCGTCGATCCAGTGGCCGACGACGGACAGGGCGGTGGCGGGCTCGGCGATGCTCATGGCGACGACTGTAGGGGCGTGACCACGGCCGCGGGGGTGCCGATCCGTCCAGCGGTGGAGGGGTGGTCTGGACGGATCGGCGCGCTCAGTCGGTGGGACGGGAGGCGTCGGCGTCGGGCGAAGGGGTGGCCGGGTCGGGGCTCGAGGCGGCGGGGTCGGCCGCGCTCGGGTCCGCAGCACCGGTGTCGGCCGCGCTCGGGCCCGCAGCGCTGGGATCCGCAGCGCCGAGGTCGGCGGCGCCGGTGTCGGCAGCGTCCGGCTCCGCACCGTCGGGATCGGCCCCGGAGTCGGCGGCATCCTGCTCGGCTGTACCGGTCTCCTCACCGTGCACCTCGGCAGCGGACGCTGCATCCGCTGCCTCCGCCGCACCCGCCGGGTCGAACCGCGCCAGCGCGGCCGTGATGTTGTCGTGCCCGCCGCGCTCGTTCGCCCAGGCGACCAGCGCCTCCGCGAGCGTGACCGGATCCGCGCCCACCCGCTCCTGCGCGTCACGGAGCACGCGCGCGAGGTCCTCGGCGGCGGACGCGTAGTTCCACAGCCCGTCGGAGCAGACCAGCACCCAGCCCGGCTCGTTCAGCTCCTCGAAGGCGACCCGCGGCTCCTCGTCGTGCGCGTCGGCGCCGAGCCAGCGGGTGATGGCGTGAGCGTCGGGCGCCGTCTCGGCCTGCTCCCGCGGCACTCCCGAGGCGATCTGCTCCTGCGCCCACGAATCGTCGACCGTGAGCTGCCGCGGCTCGCCCGCGTCCGGCATCCAGTAGCTGCGGCTGTCGCCCACGTTGCCCGTGACGAGCAGCGCGCCGTCCAGCACCGCCGCGGTGAAGGTGCACGAGGGCGGATTCGACCGCTTCTCGGGCACGGCCGCGTCGATCGCTCCGGAGGCGCGCGCGGTGGCCATCTGCAGCAGCGCGCGCCAGCGGTCCGCTCCCGCGCTCTCCCCGCCGACCTCGGCCTGCAGCGCGCTGAGTGCCGCACGGGCCGCGGCGAGCGACGCCTTGTCGGAGTCGGGGGTCGAGGAGACCCCGTCGCAGACCACCAGCAGCGCCGTCCTCAGAGAGCCGTCGGCGCCGGTGGTCGCCCCGAGCGCCATCGCGTCCTCGTTGGCCGGGTGCCGGAGCCCGCGGTCGCAGACGCCGCCGACCAGCGGGTGCGGCGCTTCGGCCCAGTGCTCGCGCTCGGTCGGAGCGGGGCGTCCGCACTGCTCGCAGTAGCCGTCCTCGGCGACCGCTCCCCCGCAGTAGACGCAGGCGGCGGATCCTCCGACGGCGACGGGCGGAGCGGAGGGGGTGGCCGCGACGATCAGCGGCGTCCCGCAGGCCTCGCAGAACGCGTCGCCCGTCGTGACCGGCTCGCCGCAGTTCGGGCAGGGAGTCGACAGCGCGCCGCTCATGTCAGCGTCCAGCGTCGGACCTCGTTGGCCCGGTCGACGAGGCGCAGGCGCTCGTCGCGCTCGCGAGTGGAGGCGGCGAGCGCGCGGTAGGAGGCCTCGAGGCCGTCGCGGATGGCGGCCTCGTTCGCCTCGACTCCGCCGAGGGTCGCCCCCTCGGCCGGGCCGTCGCGCCGCACCAGCTCGAGGGCGGAGGCGAGGACCTGGGTCGTGAGCTCGAGGCGGGTCCTCTGGTCGATCGACACGGAGTCGACGCTCGCGAGGGCGGCCGAGAGCGCGGGCAGCCCGCGGCCCGACTCCGCCAGCAGCTCCGCCCGGCGGCGGCGCGCGTCGGAGTAGGAGGAGCGCGTGGGCGCGACGATGTCGAGCGCGTCGAGCGCCCCGTCGAGGTCGGAGCGCAGCTGCCGCACCCGGGCGAGACCGAAGGCGGCGGGTGCCGTGTAGTTCGCGTCGGCGCGGGCGCAGATCACGTAGAGGGACTCGGCGACCTCGGGCTCACCGCTCGCCTCGCACGCCGCGGCGAGCGCGAGCTTCGGGGCGAGCTCGCCGGGGACCTGCCCGTAGACGGTGTTGAAGGAGGCGCGGGCCCCGATGTCGTCGCCGCGCGCGAGCTGCGCGAGACCGCTCATCCAGACCGCCCGCCACTCCCACGGGTCCTCCGTGAGGATCTCGCCCGTCGCGCGGGCCGCCTCCTCCCAGCGCTGCGCCTCGATCGCCGCCCGGGCGCGGGCGAGCCGCACCTCGACCGTCACGGTGGGCGCGAGCGCGAGAGCGCGCAGGCGCACGATCGGGTCGGCGACGTTCACGCCCGCGAGCCACGACCGGGCGGGATCGGACTCGTCGCGGCGGAGCGCCGGCAGCGCGTCCCACGGCGGGACGCGGTCGACCACGTCGGCCACGGGCGCCTCGAACAGGGCCGACTCCGTCGAGTGCAGCGCGGGGTGTCCGGGACCGCGGTCGGTCGCGACGACCTCGCGCAGCACCCCGAGCAGCTGGCCGCGCATCTCGTCCACCGTGGCGAAGCGGTCCTGCGGGTCGGGAGCGCACGCTTTCGCGATCAGGCGGTAGAAGGAGTCGTAGCGCTGGAACAGCGGCGTCTCCGACACCGGCGGCAGCGAGGCGACGAAGGTCGTCTGGTTGCCGCGGAAGTCGAGCACCAGCGAGGCCAGCGTGCGGCCGATCGTGTAGACGTCGGAGGCGACCGAGGGACCGAGGTCGGCGACCTCCGGAGCCTGGTAGCCGACGGTGCCGTAGATGGCGGAGTCCTCGTCGTCGATCCGGCGCACTCCGCCGAGGTCGATCAGCTTGACCTGGTCGCCCACCTGGATCATGTTGTCCGGCTTGAAGTCGCAGTAGAGCAGGCCGTGGTCGTGCAGGTAGGCGAAGGCGGGCATGACCTCGAGCACGAAGGCGAGCGCCTGGTCCACCGGCAGCGGATCCGCGGCGCCGCCGTTGGCGTCCAGCCGCTCCTTCAGGATCTGCTTGAGGCTCGGCCCGCCGACGTACTCCATCACGATGTAGCCGGCGCCGTCGTGCAGGACGAAGTTGTAGATCTCGACGATCAGCGGGTGCTCGACCTCGGCCAGGAACCGGCGCTCGGTGACGGCCGCGGCGTACGCGTCGGGGTCGCCGGAGTTGAGCAGGCCCTTGAGCACCACCCAGCGCCCCGAGACGTTCCGGTCGCGCGCGAGGTAGATCCAGCCGAGGCCGCCGTAGGCCAGGCAGCCGACGACCTCGTACTGGCCGCCGACGACGTCACCCTTCACCAGCTGCGGAGTGAACGAGAACGGCGTGCGGCAGTTGGGGCAGAACCCCTCGGTGCGGCCGGGCCGACCGTCGCGCCCGCGGCCGACGGCCGTGCCGCAGTGCGAGCAGAAGCGCTTGCGCTCGGGGAGGACCGCCTCGGTCATCAGAGCGGCCATCGGGTCGGCGGCCGGGCGGGACGGGACGGTGGTGAGCCCGGCGCCGAGCCTCGGGCCGCGCAGTCGGGTCGAGGTGGTGCCGACGCGGCGGGTGACCTTCGAGCCGGTCTGCGCCGTGCGGGCGGAGCCGAGGGCGGCGGTGGCGAGGCGGGCGGAGGAGGTGCGCGTGCTGCGCGCGGTGGCCGACTCCTCCGCGGGCCCGGGTGCCGTGGCGCCGGGGGTGCCCTCGACGAAGCCGGTGCCGAAGGCGGCGGAGGCGGTGGCCGGCGGGGAGGCCGGAGCGGCGCGGCGCGCGGTCGGCGTGGAGGCGGCGGCGCCCTCCTCGGGCGGGAGGCCGCAGACGTTGCAGTAGCCGTCCTCGATCGTCCCGGTGCAGCCGGGAGTCGCGGTGCAGGGGGCGCCGTTCATAAAGTGGCCTTCCGGTGGTGCGCGGGGTCGGGGTGCGGGAGGTCGCGGGTGACGACGTCGTACTGCTCGACCAGGTGGCGGGCGAGCGGGACGGAGCAGGGCACCGCGTCGAGAGCGGCGCGCACCTCCTCCTCGGCCGCGACGCCGACGGCGGTGGCAGCGCGGCCGTTGCCCTCGGCACGCTCCCGCAGCGCCCGGAGGCGGAAGCCGAGGGCGGCCCGTTCGCGCAGCGGCGAGGTGTAAGCGGCCTCGACCGCGTCGAACGCGCGGCCGACGGCGGTCAGGCGGGCGAGGTGCGCGTCGAGCGCCTCGCGGTCGGACGGAGGATCGCCCAGCCGGGAGACGTCGGGCACGGCCAGCCGCGGCGGGTCGGCGATCTCGCGGCGGCAGCGGGCCACGAGCTCGCGCAGCGGCGCCTCGCGGTGCTCGGCCGCCTCCGCCAGCTCGCGCGCCCGACGGCGGTCGCGCTCGAGTCCGCGCCGCTCGGACGCGGCGATGATCAGGTCGCGCTCGAGCCGGGCGGAGTCGCTCTCGAGCTGGCCGAGCGGCCCCGACACGTCGGCTCCCCGGCCCGCCCGCTCGGCGAGCGCGTCGAGGCGGGACCGCAGCACGGCGACCCGCTCCGCCCGCTCGCGGTCGACCGTGCCGCTGCCGTCACGGGTGAGGTCGCGGCAGCGCTCGATCTCGGCGCGCACCCCCACGATCCGTCCGGCGACGTCGGTGCCGCTGGGGTCGAGCTCGAGCCGGGAGCGCAGCTGGCCGACGACCGCGTCGCAGAGGCGCACTGCCTCCACCAGCGAGACCGCGCCGCTCCCGGAGGCGTCGAGACGGCCCCAGATCAGCTGCGACATCCGCTCGCGCGCCACGACGTCGACGCGGCCGGAGTCCCAGACCGCCTCGAGCTCGGCGAGGCGCCGGGTGACGGACTCGCGGAGCGACTGGGCGAGCACCACGTCGGCCGTGTAGTTCTCGGCCTGCGGCGACGCCAGCGCGGCGGCGTCCAGCCGCGAGAGCTCTCGCGTGGTCCGCTGGAGCCAGCGGGTGAGAGCGGCGAGGTACTCGAAGAGCTCGCGCTGCGGCGCGGCCTCCCCCAGCCGGCCCGGAGCGACGGGGGTCCCCTCCGCGAGACCGGTGCTCATCGGCCGTACACCGGGGCCGGCGGCGAGGCCTCGCCGAGGACCCCGAGCCAGCGCTCGTAGATGCTCTGCCAGCGGCCGTCGCTGCGGATGCTCTCGAGCGAGGCGTTGACGAAGCGCACGAAGTCGGGGTCGTCGGCGGGCAGGCCGAGGCCGTAGGGCTCCGAGCTCAGGGCGTCGCCGACGACCTTCGCGTACGGGTCCTGCGCCACGAAGCCCGCGAGGATCGTGTCGTCGCCCGCGATGGCGTCGACCTCTCCTGCCTGGAAGAGGGCGAGGCACTGCGAGTGCGTGGCGGCCTCGACGGCCTCGACCTCCGGGTAGTTGTTCTGCAGGCGGCTGAGCGTCGTGGTGCCGCTGGGCGCGCAGACCCTCTCGCCGTCGAGGTCGCCGATGCCCGTGATCGGGACGCCGTCGGGGTCGTCGGAGACGAGCACCTTGAGGCCGGCGTCGTAGTACTCGGACGAGAAGGCGATCGAGCTCCAGCGATCGCAGGTCATCGTGAGGGTGCGGGCCACCATGTCGACCTGCGGGGCGCCGTCGCCGCCGGTGAGCGCGGGGAGGCGCTGAGCGGAGGTGATCACGACGTAGTCGATGGAGTCGCTGCCGAGGATCGCCCGGGCGACCTCGCGGGCGATGTCGACGTCGAAGCCCTCGATCGCCCCCGTGATCGGGTTGCGGGCGCTCATCAGGAGGGTGTCGGCCGAGACGCCGACGCGCAGGGTCCCGCGCCCGCGGATCTCCGCGAGCCTGGTGCTGTCGGTCACGCCGGTCGGCGCGTAGGAGGTGACCGCCGAGGGCGAGCAGTCCGCCGCGGCAGGAGCGGCGGGAGCGGACGCGCTCGCCGTCGGAGTCGGGGTCGCCGCGGCGAGGGGCGTGCCGAGGTCGTCCGCCCCCGTCGTGCAGCCGGTGAGGGCGAGAGCCGCGGCGGTGGCCAGGGCGAGGGCGGCGGCGCGCAGGCGGTTCATCGGTACTCCTCCAGTCGCTGGGCGATGCCGCGCCAGGCGAACACGGCTCCGGCGAGACCGGCCGCCAGCAGGATCCACGAGACGAGGGTCGCGAACTCCGCGCCTCGATCGAGCGTGGTGGCGGCGGCCAGTGCCTTCTCCTGCACCACGTCGCGGGCGTCGTCGGAGAAGGTGGTGAAGAGCTCGTTCGGCGTGCCGTTCCCGGTGATCGTGGCGACGCGGACGGCCTGGTCCCAGTTCCCGGCGTCGTCCGCCTCCCGGATCTCCTCGTGGAACGACTGCCACTGCCCGAACTCGTCGACGAGCCGTGTCCTCGCCAGCTCGTCCTGCAGGTCGCCCGAGAGCTTCTCCCGGGCGGAGTCGACGGCCTGGGTGTAGCGCTCCTCGAGGGCGGCGCCGGAGCCGCGCTTGATCAGCGTGAAGCTCTCGAGCGACTTGGCGTCGCTCGCGGCGATGAGCGCGTTCGACACGGTGAGCGCCTCGCGGTAGGACTCGACCCGCGCCGTCCCCGCGTCCGCCGCGACCGATCCGTAGGCGAGCGCCCCGCCGACGCCGACGACCAGCAGGAGGGCGGTCCCCGTGGCGAGCGGGCGGTTGAGGTAGCGGTGCGTACGGCGGGCGAGCCAGAGCTGCGCCGCCAGGAGGAGGACCAGCATCACGAGCGAGCCGATCATGAGCAGGACGCTCCAGCGGACGGCGTCGTAGGCGGCCGCGACCCGGTCGGCACCGGAGTCGACGAGCCCGTCGAGGTCCTCGAGGATGCCGCCGTCTCCCGAGAGGGCAGTCGACGCCTGGTCGAGGTACGCCGAGGCAACGGGGAAGCCCTGCCGGTTGTTGGCTCGCGCCTGCTCGATCAGCCCGCTGTAGGTCGTGATGCTGCTGGCGACCCGGGCGAGGGCCCGGGTGTCCGCCGAGTCGGCGGCCGAGAGCCCGGCGATCGCGGAGGCGGCGCCGGTGAGGCTCGAGACGTACGACGCCCGCAGCTCGGTCGGCTCCAGTCCGCCGACGAGGAAGGTGTTGGCCGCGATCGCGTTGGCGTCCACCAGCAGCGTGCGGACGTTCTGCACGCCGAGCAGCTGCGCCGACTGCTCCCGGGCCGTCGTCGCGGCGCGCGCCTGCATCGCTCCTGCCTGCTGCGCGAACACGCCGAACAGCACGGCCGCCAGCGCCGTCAGGGCGAGCAGGAGGCGCAGGGTGGCCGGAGTGGTCGCGGTCGCGCGGGCCAGCAGCGACGGCTTCCGCTGCGCCGGCCGGTTGGCGACCTGGACGAGGGGCGGCTCGGGGATCCTCTGCGCGGGCGGCGCGGCGGGTGCGGTGCTCAACGGCTCTCCTCCTCGGGGTCGTCGGTGACGGGGACGGCCGTGCCGCTCGGGGCGGCGTCCACCTGCCCGAAGGCCTCCTCAGAGCCGTCGACCGCGCCCTCGTCGTCGTCGCCGGCTCCGTCCGGGCTGCTCGAGGCTTCGGGGCTCTCCACCACGTCCTCGGGGAGCAGGATGCGCAGCTCGTCGAGCGTCGGCTCCTCCACGTCGCGGAGGCGCCAGGCGTGCCGGGCGATCGCCGCGTCGAGGACGTTGCGGACCCAGCGCCCGTTGCCGAACGCCTCCGTGCGCTGCTGCGCCGAGGCGAGGCCCGCGAACGCGGCGAGCGCCTCCTCCGTCGGCTCGAAGTCCGCGGAGGCGGCGAGGCGGCCGAAGATCGCCGAGAGCTCGTCGTCGGAGTAGTCGGCGAAGTCGATCGTGGTCGAGAAGCGGCTGGCGAGTCCCGGGTTCGTGTCGAGGAAGCCCTGCATCGGCCCGGAGTAGCCGGCGACGATCACGACGAGGTCGCCGCGGTGGTCCTCCATGTCCTTCACGAGGGTGGTGACTGCCTCCGCGCCGTACTGGTCGAGCGCGAGCGCGTAGGCCTCGTCGATGAAGAGGACGCCGCCGCGCGCGGAGGCGATCACCTCCGCGGTCTTCGTCGCGGTCTGCCCGAGGTAGCCGGCCACCAGCTCCGATCGGTCGACCTCGACGAGCACGCCCTTCGAGAGGATGCCGAGCGAGCGGTAGATCCGCGAGACCAGCCGCGCCACCGTCGTCTTGCCCGTGCCGGGGTTCCCCGTGAAGACGAGGTGGCGGGTGAGCGTGGGCGTGCTGAGTCCGGCGGCCTGGCGCAGGGTGTCGATCCGGAGCAGCTGCGTCTGCCGCTTGATCTCGCTCTTCACCCGGTCGAGGCCGATCAGCGCGTCGAGCTCGGCGAGCAGGTCGTCGATGGACTCCGGCGGGTCGAGCGGCTCCGGCTCGGAGGCGGGCTCCGCGGCGGGAGCGGCGGCGGGCGCCGGCTCGTCCTGCGGACCGTCGTGCTCGGTCCGGCGGAGGCGCTCGAGGATCTCGTCGACCCCGGGCACGCCGGCGGGCAGACCGGTCGGCAGGTCGGCGCTCGCGGCACCGTCCGGCGTCCGGCCGGTCGTGTGCGGCGCTCCCCCGCTCGTCGTCGGAGCGGCGCCCCGAGCACCCGGGACGGCGGAGAGCTGGGCCGCGGCGGTCGCGGAGGCGGAGGCGATGCCGCCGATGCCCGGGTCGCCGAGAGCGCTGGCCGCCGAGACGACCTCGGTCAGGGCGCGGGCGTAGGCCGAGGCGTGGTGCGAGCCCGCGCCGACCAGGGCGGCCAGCTGATCGGTCGGCCCCGACCGCCAGCGCCGGCCGCTCGAGGCGGCGGTGAAGAACGCCTCCAGACCGCCCGTCGTGCCGGTCGCGGCGAGCCAGTCCTGCCCGGCGCCGCGGATCGACTCGGCGACGGCGGCGGCCAGCCGCGCACCCTCGTCGCGGACGGCCGCGGCGTCGAGGCCGGCGGCCGTCCCCGCGAGCACGAGGGCGTCCAGCGCCGGGGCGAGCGCGGTCACGAGGCGCTCGGCGGGGTCAGCGAGCCGGATCCGGACGGCGCTCCCGGCTGCGGAGGCGCGTCGAGACCGCTCGGGGAGAGCGAGGACTCCGTGAACTTCTCGGCCAGGAACTGCCCGTGCGCGATCAGCGCCGAGGCGTCCTGTCGCGAGACGGCGTCCGAGATGCGGTCGAGCGTGCCTCCGAGGAGGTCGAGCTGGTCGCAGAGGATCATCAGCGAGGTCTTCCCCCTGTGCACGGCGCGGCGGTCGGCGAAGTCCCTCGGCAGGCGGAGGTAGCCCTCCACCGCCTCGGGGAGGTAGCTGGTCGCGGTCGCGACGACGGTGTGGCCCTGACGGCTCATCCCGCCGAGGCGGTCGAGACGGGGCACCATCTCGCGGACCGTCTCGTCGATCCGCTGGATGCGCGCCGCGACGATGCCGGGCACCCGGCCCTCCGTCCGCGCGCCCACCCTGTCGAGCGCCGCGAGGATGTCCTCGCTCGTCGGGACGCTCGGCAGAGCGGGCGCGGTCTCCTCCGGCGCCGCGGGGGCACCCGTGAACAGGCGGGAGAACCAGCCCATCGGCTAGCGGCCGAGATCGAGCGAGGACGTCGCGTCGATGTCCGAGTTGCTGCGGCGGGCCCGCTCGACGTACTCGCCGGCCTTCGCCGTCTCGGTCTGCAGGACTCCGACGGTCTGGGCCATGCTGTCGAGCGCCTTGATCTTGAAGTCCGAGATCGAGTCCATCGTCTGGTAGATGTTCGCGAACGCGGCCTGCAGCTGCGGCAGCCCGACCGTGGCCGAGGCGGCCTGCGACTGGATCGAGGCCGACTGGTCGGCGAGCATGCGCGAGGTGGCCTCGATCATGTTGGACGTCGTGGTGTTCAGCGCCGTGATCTGATCGAGCACGAGGCGCTGGTTGGCGAGCGCCTGCGCCACGATGACCGCCGTGCGCAGCGCCGAGACGGTCGTGGTCGTCGCGCGGTCGACGCCCTTGATCAGCTCGACGTTGTTCTTGATGACGACGTCGATCGCGAGGTAGCCCTGGATCGACACGGCCAGCTGGGTCAGCAGGTCCTGGTGCTTCTGGCGCGCGTAGAAGAGGACGTCCTCGCGCAGCGCCTTCGCCCGCTCCGGATCGGTCGCGTCGAGCTCGGCGATCTTCGCCGAGAGCTTCACGTCGAGCCGCTCGGCGACGTAGATGTACTCGTTGAGACGGGTCATCGTCTCCCAGAGGTTCTGCTTCTCGAGATTCAGGGCCGCGTTGTCCTTCCGCAGCTCGTCCTGCCCGTCGTACAGGGCCTGGATGATCGCGTTCAGGTGCGACTGGGCGCTCTCGTAGCGGCGGAAGTAGTCGGTGATCTTGTTGCCGAACGGGATGAAGCCCAGGATCTTCTTCTGCAGGTTGTCCTCGGACGGGTCCAGATCCTCCACCGTGCGGCGCAGCTCGAGCAGCGTCTTGCCGATGGTCGACCCCTCGGAGAGCCCGCCCTCCTGGAGGGCGCGCACCGGCGTGCTCAGCAGCCGGTTCGACGAGTCGGCGGCCGAGCGGATGTCGGCGTCGCCCATCGTGCGGATGTCGTTGGCCCGCGTCGCGAACTCGGGGCTGCGGGACTCCGTCGCCAGGAGCGTGTCGAGGTAGCCGTCGACCTTCGCCTCGAGGCCGGGCAGGGCGGCTTCCGGCACCTTCGGCGCGATCGACGGCGCCGAGGTGGTCGGCACCGCTGCCACCGGCTCCGGAGGCGTGAGCGAGAGGGCGTTCTGGACGGGCGGCTGCAGGGCCTCGGTCATCGGGATCCTCACCGTTCCTGGCGCTCGGCGCCGACTGGGATGAACGTCCGCCCAGCATATCCCGGGCCCTCCCGCGGGATCCCCGCGAGCCGCCTCGTCCGAGGACTCGACGCGATCGGGCGGCTGTGGAGGAGCATCCGCCGCCGGTCAGACCGCCTTCGGGCGCCTCCGCAGCGTCGCCACCGCGACTCCGGCCAGGGCGAGCGCGCCTCCGAGCAGCGCGGCGAGCGGCGGGGTCTCGCCCAGGACGAGCCAGGACAGCAGCACGACCACCGCGGGCACCGCGTAGGTGGACGCCGCGGTGCGACCCGCGCTGGAGCGCGCGAGGACGTACCCCCACGTCGTGAAGGCGACGGCCGTCGGGAAGATCCCGAGGTAGACCACGGCCAGGATCGAGGAGAGCGGAGCGGCGGCGAGCGCCTCGACGAGCTCCGGGGCGAAGGGCAGGCACGCGACCGTGCCGGCTACGCAGCCGAGCCAGGTCATCGTCGGCGCGTCGATCCGTCCCAGCAGGCGCTTCTGAAGGGTCGCCGCGCTGCCGTAGACGACGGCGGCGACCAGGCCGAGGGCGACGCCGATCACGTCGAACTGCCCGGTGGAGGTGGAGAACGCGATCACCGCGACGCCGGTCAACGCCACGAGCATCCCGGCGAGGAGACGGCGGGGGAACCCCTCCCCCAGCAGCAGCCCGGCGAGCACGGCGGTGATCATCGGCGCGATGTTCACCAGCAGCGCCGCCGTCCCCGCGTCGACGTGCCGCTCCGCAGCGTTCAACGCCAGGTTGTAGACCCCGAACCAGGCGACTCCCCAGCCCAGCACGAGCAGGAGGAGGCGCCCGCGCGGGACCGCTGTGCGCGGATCCGGAGCCGCCTCCGAGCGGCGCCTCCGGGCGGTGAGGACGACGCGCACCACCGTGAGCGCGAGCGACCCCACCACGATGCGGCCGAGGGTCAGCGCGCCCGGGCCGAAGTCCTCCGTCGTGGCGCGGATGCCGACGAAGGCCGACGCCCAGAGAAGGACAGTGACCGCGATCGCGCCCCACAGCAGGAGGGCGTCCCTCGTGGAGGGCGGGGCGGAGGAGGAGACGTCGGCCATGGGGCCATCGTGGCGCTGCCGGGGATTCAGCACCAGTTCCGTTCACTGTCGGATAGTTCAGCCGGACTGTACCGTCGTCCCATGCTCGACGTGCACCGGCTCCGCATCCTCCGCTCCGTCGTCGCCTCCGGCTCGATCGCGGGAGCCGCCTCCGGCCTCGGCTACACGCCCTCCGCCGTCAGCCAGCACCTCACCGCTCTGCAGCGCGAGACCGGACTGACGCTGCTGGAGCGCGTGGGCCGCGGCGTCCGCCCGACCCCCGCCGGACGCGCCCTCGCCGCCCAGGCGGACCGCGTCCTCGAGCGCCTCGCCGAAGCGGAGGCCGTGGTGGAGGAGCTGCGCGAGGGCCGCTCCGGCCGCCTCTCGGTGACGTACTTCGCCTCCGTCGGCAGCGCCTGGATGCCGGAGGTCGCCCGCCGGCTGACCGCCGCGTTCCCCGGCCTCGCCCTCGATCTGCGCCTGGGAGAGGAGCTCGACGACGACCTCGGAGCGCGCCCCGACGTGCAGCTCCTCGTCGCCTCCTCCGAGCCGACCGCCCCCGGATTCACGGCGCACCACCTCCTCGACGACCCCTACCTCGTCGTCCTGCCCGACGGTCATCCGCTCGCCTCCCGGAGCGAGATCGACCTCGCCGAGCTCGCGAACGAGCGCTGGGTCGACAACGACCTGCCCACCGGCTGGTGCCGCCGGAACGTCGTGGAGGCCTGCGCCGCCGCCGGGTTCGCGCCGCCCTTCCACGTCCAGGCCAACGACCACATCACCGCCGCCGCGTTCGTCGCCGCGGGCATGGGCGTGACGGTCCTGCCGGAGCTCGCGGCTCACCGTCTGCCGGACGGCGTCCGCGCCGTGCCCGTCGTCCGTCCCCGGCCTGTCCGCTCCCTCGAGGCCGTCGTGCGGAACTCCGCCGCCTCCTCCGCACCGGTGGCCCTGGTGCTGGAGACACTGAAGGCCCTCGCCGCGCGCCGCTGAGCGCGCCTGCACGGGCGAGCTCGCAGCACACCGGAGCACGATGGGCGCGTGAGCTCCGTCGAACCCGTCACCCGTTCCGCGCCCGCGCTCGGCGGACCGCGCATCCTGAAGCAGCGCTGGACCGAGGCGACGTTCCTGCACTGGCGGGTCGACCCCGCCCTGGTGGCGCCCCACCTCCCGGCCGGGACGAGGCCCGACGAGCACGACGGCTCCTCCTGGGTGGGCCTAATCCCGTTCCGGCTCTCGCGGACGGCCTTCCTCGGCGGCCCGCGGGTGCCCTGGCTCGGCACCTTCCCCGAGGTGAACGTCCGGCTCTACTCCGTCGACGAGCAGGGACGACGCGGAGTCGTGTTCGTCTCGCTCGACGCCTCCCACCTCCTTCCCGTGCTCACCGCGCAGGCGGTGTTCGGGCTCCCCTACCGCTGGGCCCGGATGAGCATCGAGCACCGCCACGGCGCGGTGATCTACGACACGATCCGGCACTCGGACTCGGCCGCCCGCTCCCGGATCGTCGTCCGCCCGGGCGAGCCGGTCGACGAGGACCCGCTCGCCTCGTTCCTCACCGCACGCTGGGCCTACCACGAGCGCCACCTTGGCTCCACCTGGTACGGCCGCAACCTGCACCGGCCGTGGCCGCTGCGCCGCGCGGAGCTGCTGGCGCTCGACGACGGGCTGCTCGACGCCGCGGGCTTCCCCGGGCTGGCGACGCGCGCGCCGGACTCGGTGCTGTACTCGGCGGGAGTGGAGACCGTGTTCACGGTGCCGCGGAAGGTGTGAGGGGGGCGACGCTCCTCCACAGACGGTTCTTCGCGATGCTGTCCGATGAAACGGCGCTCCCGAGGCCCACGGCGAGACTTCGTCCGGTGAGATCAGGGCATGAAGGAATCGGCGACAGTAGACGACGCGCTCACGGAGGCGCTCGCGCTCGCCGGCTCACGGCACGCTGAGCGGTCCGCCGTCGAGGCATCCCGGTACCGGGCAGTCGAGGAGGCACGCCGCCTCGCGATGGCGGCACCCGCGGCGCTCGTCGTCGAGCACGTCCAGGTGCAGGTGGATCGGGCGGAGGCGGCGCACCGGGCGCTGATCGCGGAGCTCGCGACGGGACTCCGGGTCTCGGAGGCGCACGCCTCTGCACTGGTCGACGAGGCACGCCTGCTGGTGAACGACCTCCCGGCGACGTTGCGCGCACTCGCGGACGGAGCGCTCTCCCCCGAGCACGCGCGACTCGTGGTGCGAGGAGCGCTCGACGTCCCCGCCGAGGTCCGTGGGCGCTTCGACGAGGAGGCCGCGACGATCGCGGTCGCCTGCACGCCGCCCCAGCTGCGACGCGCCCTCCGGTCGCTCCGGGAACGGCTGCACCCGCAGACGCTCAGCGAACGTCATCGGGACTGCGCCCGTCGTCGCGCGCTCTGGGTGGAGGGCCTCGACGACGGGATGGCGATCCTGCACCTCTACACCGCAGCTCCCGATGTGCTCGGCGCGATGGACAGGATCGACCGGGCCGCCCGCTCCCTCGCGGATCTGCCGGACGAGGAGCGGACGCTGGGCCAGCTCCGCGCAGACATCGCCGCTGCGCTGCTGGTCGACGGGGAGACATCGGCCGACGGAGACGGCACGTCGATGCCGGCGGGAGTGCGCGCCGAAGTCGCGGTGACCGTGCCGGCGCTGACCCTCCTCGGGCGGTCCGACCAGCCCGCCGTCCTCGACGGATACGGACCCGTCGATCCGGAGACCGCGCGGCGTCTCACAGCAGGTGCTCCCTCGTTCACGCGGCTGCTCACCCATCCGGAGAGCGGAGCGGTCCTCTCCGTCGGACGCGACTCCTACCGAGTGCCGGCGGACCTGCGTCGCCACCTCCAGCACCGCGACGGGACCTGCCGGTTCCCGGGATGCACCCGCAGCACCCGCCACGCGGACGTCGACCACACGAATGACTGGCAGCACGGAGGCACCACGTCGGTCGACAACCTCGCACACCTCTGCCGACACCACCACCGGCTCCGCCACACCACGGGGTGGACCCACCGGCAGGAGCCGGACGGCACGCTGCACTGGACGAGCCCGACGGGACGGCAGCATGTCACCCGGCCCGGGGAGCCGGGGAACGGGACGGAGGGCGGACACGATCCGATAGGGACCGGCGGGGCGTGACAAGGGGCAGGTCGGGTGGCGTGGACGGGCAGGTCAAGGGGCGGGCCCGCTTCGGCGCGCCCGCGTAGCGTGGACGGCACGGGCCGATAGGCGCGGAAGCGACAAGAGGGGCAGCGACATGGCAGGAACGAAGGACAGGAAAGACGCGACGACGGGGACCTCCGCGGTGCTCTTCGACATCGACGGGACCCTCGCCGACACGAACTTCCTCCACGTCGAGGCGTGGTCGCGCGCCTTCTGGCAGGCCGACCTCGTCGTGCCCGCCTGGCGCATCCAACGAGCGATCGGCGCAGACTCGTCGGAGCTGCTCGACATGCTCCTCGAGGACGACGTGAAGGAGGAGCAGCGCGCACTGGTGAAGTCGCTGCACACCAAGAACTACGCCGAGACGACAGCACGCATCGTTCCACTTCCGGGAGCTCGCGAGCTCGTCGCGACGCTCGTCGGTCGAGGCGTCCACGTCGTCCTCGCCACCTCGGCACCGCAGAACGAGCTCGACGTGCTTCTCCACGTCCTCGACTTCGGCGGCTCCGTTCACGCTGTCACCAGCGGCGCAGACGTCTCGACCGCCAAGCCAGCACCCGACCTGATCTCGATCGCGCTCGACCGCGCGGGCGTCTCCGCCGACCGCGCCATCATGGTCGGCGACGCGACCTGGGACGTCCTGGCAGCCGAGCGCGCGGGCCTGGCAACGGTCGGAGTCCTCTCCGGCGGAACCTCGGAGCACGAACTCCGCGAGGCCGGAGCCGTCGCCGTCTACGAGGACGCGGCGGCCGTCCTCACCGGTCTCGGTGAAGGGCCCCTCGCGAGCCTCCTGAACTGACCGACCGCCACCCCAGGAGGCTCACGAGCCTCAGTCGCGGGGTCGCCGTCGCAGCACGAGGAGCGTCACTCCGATGGCGGCGGCGACCGCGGCGAGAGCGCCGCCGATCCACAGGACGTCCCCGAGGAGTGCCGGGTCCGATCCGGACGTCGCCTGCGCTTCGTCGGCGGACTCGGCCTGTCCTCCTGAGACCGCGACGGTGCCGTTGCAGTCCGGGACCGAGTCCGACCCGTCGGCGAGCGCGGTCCCGTCGGCCGGCGTCCAGTCGAACGCGTACTGGCCCGACACGGGGTGCCCGTCGGTCGACACGACCTGCCACGTCACCTCGTACTCCCCCGCCGCGCCGAGCTCGAGCGGCATCGACGCTTCCGGCCCGACGACGCTGACGCAGCCGTCGCCGTAGTAGAGCCCGTCCGGCCCGACGACGCGCAGAGCCGCCGCCGTTCCGTCCGTCCCGAGGACGAGCAGGTCGTCGTTCGTCGTCAGCACCAGCGTTCCCGGCTGCTCCGTCACGGTCGAGTCCGCAGCGGGAGTCGTCGAGACGAGGTAGTTGTGCGCGCTGGCGGGCGCCGCCACAGCGATCGAGCCGAGCAGCCCGATCGCGGTCGCGGCGACGAGGGCCTTCCGACGGGTCACGCCGACGCCCGGGGTCCGCGGCGGCGGGAGGCGAGCCCGACGGCCACGCCGACCGCGCCGACGACGAGCCCACCGACTCCGAGGATGCGGGCGAGCACGTCGTCGCCGCTCGTGGCCGTCGTCGCCGAGGCGGTGGTCGCGACCGCGTCGTCACCGTCGCCGTCGTCGTCGTGTCCGCCCCCGTGGCCGGACCCCGCTTCCGCCGCGGTCACCGCGACGGTGGGAGCGGGCAGCTCGGGCTCGTCCTGGCCGTCGACGGTCGGCTGGTCCCAGGCGGTGCTGCCGGTCTCGCACGTCTGCAGCACGGGGAACTCCAGCGTGGAGCCGGCTGCGTCCTCGGGGAGCTGAAGCTGGAGGGCGACGGTGTCGCGGTAGCCGTCGGCGAGGGGCGTCTTCGCCGTGTAGACCACGTCCGAGACCCGCTTGGTCGCGGTGTTCCCGTGGGAGTCGGTGACCGGGTCGGCGATTGCGACCTCGTTCTTCACGACGTCCCAGTTCGGGTTGATCGTCGGGCTGACCGAGTTGATGCCGTCGGGCATCGTGATCGTGAGTCCCGTCGTCGGCGAGCCCTCGCAGCCGTGGGCCAGCGAGAACGTCACCACCGTGTACGAGCCGGCGGCGGTGCTGCTCGCCGCCGCGGTCACGTGGGCGCTGGCCGCAGTGGGCGCGGCGACAGCGAGCGCGATCGATCCGGCGGCGACGAGTGCGCCGCTGCCGACGAGGCGGAGCCGCGAGAAGGAAGAAGAAGAAGAAGAACGGGTCATGACGGTCGTGTCCTCGGGGGAGATCCGGCGCGGGGCCGGGAGTTCTGGACGCAGCGCGGGTTCGCGGTGCATGCGGAGGCGCCGACCGGAGCCGCTCCCGCACGGGAGGGGCGTCAGGCGGCGCGGAGGACCCGCAGCGGCGGCCCGCGGTGCCGGAGGATCGAGAGGACCGCGTCGAGGGATCGGGGCGCCCGCGGCTCGGGGGTGCCCGTCATCGAGACGCCGGGTGCCGACGGGAGCGCGACCGCGGACGCGCGGGCGACGATCCGTACGACGACGCGGTGGAGGCCTGCTCCCAGCGTCCAGAAGAGGCGCTCGCCGTACCGGAACGCCGCGATCGTGAAGGCAGCCGCAGCGAGGTGGGCGAGGAGCATCACCGGCGCGTGGGCCGCGTGTCCGCCTCCCCCGGCGATCAGCTCGATGGTCGACCCGTCGTGGAAGTGCGCGCCGGTGCCCGTCGTCCCGACGACGCTCACCTCCCCACCGCTGCCCGTGATGAGGAAGAGGCCGTGGTACGCGATCTGGCTGAGGAGCACGGAGAGCGTCAGCCGGGGAAGGGACGGACGGCGCCCCGAGAGGAGGACGCAGACGACGACGGCGAACGCCGCGGCGAGGGCGAGCACGGCAGGAGCGGGGGTCTCGGCGCCCGCGAGTGTGTGGGAGGCGGCGGCCGTGGCGGTCGCGGCGAGAGCGGCGGCGACGCCGCGAGCCACTCGTGCACCTCGGGTCTGCACTCGCCCGTCCTCTCGTCGTCGCGTCGACGCGTGCGCGCGACGTCTCCAGGGTAATCGACGCGGCGGAGCAGCTCCCCGCCGTCCCGGTTCCCTGCCGTTACGAAGCCGTTACCTAGATCACCGAAAGAAATCCAAACCCCCGCAGGGAGGGCTCCGAACACATGTCAACGGCCGCGACACGGTCCACACAGAACAGGTCCTCCGCATCACGTGGGGGCCGTCTCACGAAGGAGTAATCCCATGCGATCCACCAAGCGTTCCGCCCTCGCCGCATTCGCCCTGCTGGGCACCGCCGCCCTCGGCCTCACCGCCTGCTCGAGCGGAAGCGGCTCGACCACCGCCGCCAGCGACGCGGCGACCGAGATGTCGACCCCGATGGCCACCTCGTCGGCCTCCGCCTCCTCGACCCCCATGGCGACCATGGACCCGGCCGCGAACCTCGTCGGCCCCGGCTGTGCCGCCTACGCCGAGCAGGTCCCGGACGGCGCCGGCTCGGTCGAGGGCATGTCGCTCGACCCCGTTGCGACCGCCGCGTCGAACAACCCGCTGCTCACCACCCTGACCGCTGCGATCTCCGGTGGCCTCAACCCCGACGTCAACCTCGTCGACACGCTGAACAGCGGCGAGTTCACCGTCTTCGCCCCGGTCGACGACGCGTTCGCCAAGCTCGACGCCGCGACCGTCGACTCCCTCAAGACCCCCGAGGGCGCCGCCACGCTGTCCTCGATCCTGACCTACCACGTCGTCCCCGGCCAGATCGCCCCTGACGCGATCGCCGGCGACCACGCCACTGTCCAGGGTGGCAACCTCACCGTCACCGGTTCCGGCGACGACCTGAAGGTCAACGACGCGTCCGTCATCTGCGGTGGCGTCCAGACCGCCAACGCGACCGTCTACCTCATCGACACCGTGCTGACCCCCCCGGCCAGCTAATTCCCCTCACCGGCTCCGGCCGGTGAACACGCCGAAGGGCGGGCACCGCGAGGTGTCCGCCCTTCGGCGTTCGTGCGTGCAGAAGCCCTCCGCGAAGCCGGACACTGCAGAGTCGTCCGGCACAGAGTCGTCCAGCACAGAGCCGCGCAACGCAGAGCTGTCCGAACGGGAAGCCGCACAGCGAGGAGCCCTGCGCAGCGCGGAGTCGGAGGGTCACCACGACCCGGCACTCGCCGTCACTCCGCACCACAGCACTCACCACGAACGACACGAGGCGCGGACCCCGATGCAGGGGGTCCGCGCCTCGTCGTCGTGCGGTCGGCGGCTACTCGGCCGGGGCGCTGATCTCGCGCAGGACGCGGTCGCCGGGGCGGGCCTCGATCATCTCGGCCTCGATCTCGGCCCGGTCGAGCAGCTCCTCCATGCGGCGGCGACGGTTGCGCGTGATGAGCGTCACGACCGTGCCCGTCTTGCCCGCGCGGCCGGTGCGGCCGGAGCGGTGGAGGTACGTCTTGTACTCGTCGGGAGCGTCGGCCTGAATCACCAGGTCGATGTCGTCGACGTGGATGCCGCGCGCGGCCACGTCCGTCGCGACCAGCACGTCCACGCGTCCGCTGGTGAGCAGTGCGAGGTTGCGGGTGCGGCGCGACTGGTTGAGGTCGCCGTGGAGGCTCGTCGCGGGGATGTCCGCGTGGTCGAGCTGCTCCGCGAGCTGCTCCGCGAACGCGCGGGTCCGGGCGAAGATCAGCGTCTTGCCCTGGCGGGCGGCGAGCTGCTCGATGATCTCGGCCTTGTCGCGGTGCTCGATCAGGAGCACGCGGTGGTCGATGGTCGAGGACGCCTGGTCCTCGCCGGCGACCTCGTGGACGCTCGGCTCGACCAGGAACTCGTCCACGAGCGTCGCGACGCCCTTGTCGAGCGTGGCCGAGAACAGCAGCCGCTGGCCGCCGTCGGCGGTCTGGCGGAGGATGCGCTGCACGGGCTCGAGGAAGCCGAGGTCGCACATGTGGTCGGCCTCGTCGAGCACCGTGATGGTGATGTTCGAAAGGTCGAGGCGGCCCTGCTCGACGAGGTCCTCGAGGCGGCCCGGCGTCGCGATGACGATGTCGACTCCGCGCTGGAGGGCTCCGACCTGCTTGTACTGGGGGACGCCGCCGTAGATGGTCGTCGTGAACAGGCCGACGGAGCGGGCGATCGGCTGGATGGTCCGGTCGATCTGCATGGCGAGCTCGCGGGTCGGCGCGAGGATGAGCGCGCGCGGAGCGCGGCCCGGCTTGCGGCCCTTCGCTCCGTTGTTCTCCATCAGGCGCTCGACGACGGGGGCGCCGAAGGCGATGGTCTTGCCGGAGCCGGTCTTGCCGCGTCCGAGGACGTCCTTGCCGGCGAGCACCTCGGGGATGGTCGCGGCCTGGATCGGGAACGGCGCGGCCGCTCCGAGCTCGGTCAGCATCCGGACGATGTTCCCTCCCAGGCCGAGGTCGCCGAAGGTGACGCCCTCGACGTCGACGGCGAGAGTGGCCGTCGCCTCGAGGCGCTCGAGCACGACGTCGTCGGCCTGGTGCGGCGCACGGGCGTCGCGGCTGGGGTAGAAGTCCGAGCCGGAGTCGCGGCGCGAGGGCCGGGAGTCGCGGTCGAGCGAGCGGGTCGCGCGGTCGCCGCGGTCGTGGCCGCGCGAGGGACGCGCGTCCCGGTCGAAGGAGCGAGCCGGACGGTCGCTGCGGTCGAACGAGCGGGCGGGACGCTCGGTGCGGTCGTAGCCGCGCGAGGGGCGCTCGTCGCGGTCGCCGGTGCGGGCCGGACGGTCGTCGCGTCCGTAGGAACGGGCCGGACGATCGTCGCGGTCGTTCGAGCGGGCCGGACGCGCATCGCGGTCGAAGGAACGGGCCGGGCGGTCGCTCCGGTCGAAGGAACGCGCAGGACGGTCGTCGCGCCCGTAGGAACGGGCCGGACGATCGTCGCGATCGTTCGAGCGGGCCGGACGCGCGTCACGGTCGAAGGAACGGGCCGGGCGGTCGCTCCGGTCGAAGGAACGCGCAGGACGCTCATCGCGCCCGTAGGAACGCGCCGGACGATCGTCGCGATCGTTCGAGCGGGCCGGACGCGCATCGCGGTCGAAGGAACGGGCCGGACGGTCACTGCGATCGAAGGAACGCGCAGGACGCTCATCGCGATCGTTCGAGCGCGCCGGGCGTGCGTCGCGGTCGTACCCGCGGACCGGACGCTCGTCACGGTCGTTCGAGCGGGCCGGACGCGCGTCGCGGTCGTAGCCGCGAGAGGGCCGCTCGTCGCGGTCGTACCCGCGGGCGGGCCGATCGGCGCGCTCGGTGGCCCGCTCGGCGCGCTCGTCGGCGTTCCAGCGCGCCTTCTTGGGGGCGTTCTCGTCGACGGCGCGGAATCCGCGGTGGCCCTCGCTGCGCGAGCCCGGCTTGGCGCCGGGGAAGCGCGAGCGGCCGCCGAGCTGGGACTTGCCGCTCGAGGCGCCGAAGCGGTTGGGCTCGAAGTTCTTGGCCGGACGTCCGCCGGCGGGCTTCTTGTTCTTGGGCATGGCAGTTCTTCCTGGGTTCAGGTCGTGCGCGAGGAGGCGACGCCGGAGGAGCCCCGTCGTGAGGGGCGTCCGTGCGCTGGACTGCTGCGGGGCAGCAGGGGGGAGAACCCGGGCGAGTCATTGACCGGGGCCGATTCACACATGTGATTCGTCTCACGACGACTGTCGGAGACTCGGCCCACTTGACTAACAAACCCATCCGCACGAGAACGCACGGTGTCAAGAGCCGACCGAGCGAGTCTACACGCGGCCCCGGAGCCTGGCTAGGGCGGGGAGACGTGCGGCCAGGAGCCGCTCAGGTCGGGGGCCGCGAAAGCCGGGAGCCGCGAAGCCCGGGAGCCGCGAAGCCCGGGAGCCGCGAAGCCCGGGAGCCGCGCACCTCCGCAACCGGTCCCCCGCGGAGTCGCCCCGCAACAGCCCCCCGGCCCCGAGCCGCAGCACGATCGACGCGCGCCCGCGCGCAACGACCGCCCGTCCGCTACTGCGACGCCCGCCGGGCCCGGTACGCGGCCACGTTCGCGCGATTGCCGCAGTTGCCCGTGTCGCAGTAGCGCTTCGAGCGGTTGCGGGAGAAGTCCACGAGCACCGCCTCGCAGTCCTCCGCCGCGCAGACGCGGATCCGCTCGCGCTCGTCGCCGCGGATCACGTCGACGAACGCCATGGCGGCCTCGACCAGGATGCGGGTGGCGAGCGGGCTCTCGTCGCGCGTCGCGTGGAGGTGCCAGCCGTAGGGTCCGTGCCGGACCAGCTGCGGGAGCGCGCGGCCGGAGTCGAGCATCCCGTTGACGACGGGGACGAGGTCCTCCTCGGCCCGCGTGAGCCAGAGGGTGCGGAGGGAGGAGCGGATCGACTGCACGGCCTCCAGCTCCTCGGTCGATCCGTCGCGGCTGCCCGTGTACCGGTTCTCGAGGAGGAAGTCGTCCAGCTGCTCGATCGTCGCCATCTCGTCCTCGCCGGACGGCGACAGCTCGGGGAGCGTGTTGACGAGGGTGGCGGTGGAGGTCAGTGACGCCTCGACGTCATAGGCGAACACCATGTTGACTCCTGACAGTGCGGCTCAGTAGTGTGCGATCAGCTCGCTGTCACGAGTGTAATCCTTTTGACTCCTGAAGGAGCCGACCATGACCGCCGAGAGCACCGCCGCCGTCACCCTCCCCGCCGCGAGCGCGCCCGCGCCTGCACGGCGCCTCGGCTCGGGCCTCGTCGCGGCGCTGGCCGCGTCGGCGGCGTTCGGTCTGGGCGGGCCGTTCGTGAAGCCGCTCCTCGAGGCGGGCTGGACGCCGGCGTCCGCGGTCCTCTGGCGCGCGGGCGGCGCCGCCCTGATCCTCGCGATCCCGGCGGTCCTGTCCCTCCGCGGCCGCTGGCCCGTGCTCCGCCGCAACCTCGGCACGATCGCCCTCTACGGAGTCTTCGCCGTGATCGCCGCGCAGCTCTGCTTCTACAGCGCGATCGAGCACATGTCGGTCGGCGTCGCCCTGCTGATCGAGTACCTCGCGCCGGTGTTCCTCGTCCTCCTCGCCTGGGCGCGCACCCGCCGGCACCCCGGCCGCTTCACCCTCGCCGGCTCCGCGCTCGCGCTCGGCGGCCTGGTGCTCGTGCTCGACCTGTCCGGCGAGTCGACCCCCGAGCTGGTCGGCATCGCCTGGGCGCTGACCGCCTCGCTCGGCCTGTGCGTCTACTACGTCATCGCCGGCCGGGTGGATCCGGAGCTGCCGCCGATCGCGCTCACGGCGGGGGCGATGACGGTCGGCGCCGCGATCCTGCTGGCACTCGGGGCGCTCGGCGTCACACCGCTGCGCGCGACCTTCGGAGAGGTGGTGTTCGTCGGAGCGGAGGTCAGCTGGCTCCTCCCCGCGGGCGTGATCCTCGGCATGTCGACGGTGCTGGCGTATCTGCTCGGGATCGAGGGCGGACGCCGTCTCGGCACGCGGATCGCCTCCTTCGTCGGCCTGACGGAGGTGCTGTTCTCGATCGCGGCCGCGTGGCTGATCCTCGGCGAGCTGCCCGCGCCGATCCAGTTCGGCGGCGGCGCGCTGATCCTCGCGGGGGTCGTCCTGGTCCGGCTGCAGCGCGAGCCCGGCACCCCCTGATCGCGGGGGTGCCGCATCCGGGGCGCCGGGCACCCCGTACGCTGATCGCACTCATGCGCGAGCCCACCCGATCCCCGCGACGCGTCGCCGCGGTCCTGGCCGCCCTCGCACTCCTCCTCTCGGGCTGCGCGAGCACCACTCCCGTCTCGGAGCCGGTGGCGCAGGCGCTCGGAGCGGCACCCGCACCCGACTGGTCCGGCGTGAGCGTGACGGCCGACGTCGTCTACGACGCGAGCACTGGGCAGAGCGCCGACGTCTGCTCCTCCCCTGCCCCGTCGGCGGAGCCGCGGCCCGCCGTCCTCGTCGTGCACGGCGGCAGCTGGGCCCGTGGAGGCAAGGCCGACGCGAACTGGCGTCCGATCTGCCAGTGGCTCGGATCGGAGGGGTTCGTCGCCGTCTCGGTCGACTACCGCCTCGCGCCCGCCGCCGTGTTCCCCGCGCAGCTCGACGATGTGACGGCCGCCCTCGACTGGCTGCTCGAGCCGGAGCAGACCGCGCGCTTCGGCATCGATCCGGAGCGGGTGGCGGCCTTCGGCGGCTCGGCCGGCGGCAACCTCGCCTCTCTGCTCGGCACGCTGCCGTCGACCTCGTCGCGCCTGGCCGCCGTGGTCGACCTGAGCGGCCCCTCCGATCTCAGCGCCGCCGGCCTCGCCGACGACGACCCGGTGGTCGGAGTCGCGGCCGCCGTGCGCAGCTACCTCGACTGCGCGGACCTCGCCTCCTGCCCCGCTGCGACCGCCGCCTCGCCCCTCGCGCAGGTGGACGGCTCCGAGCCGCCGTTCCTCATCGCGCACGCGGCGCACGAACGGGTCGCGCTCAGCCAGTCGGCCCGCTTCGCCGAGGCGCTGCGCTCAGCGGGCTCGAGGGTCGACCTCCTCGTCCTCCCCGGCTCGCTGCACTCGATCGCGCTCCTCGACGACGCTCTGCGTGCTCGAGTCGTCGAGTTCCTCCGCGCCCACCTGGGCTCGTGAGCGGAGTCGTCGTCCGCCTCGAGGACGCAGCCGGAGCGGAGGGCCTCCTCGCCGCGGTCCCACCCCCGCACGCCCGCGTCCTGATCGCCCGGATCGACGGGGCGGCGGCCGGCGTGCTGGTGCTCGCTCCCGGCCCGGACGACTTCGCCGAGGTGCTGGAGCTCGTGGTCGCCTCCGTCCACCGGCGCACGGGAGTCGCCCGACGGCTCGTCGCGGCGGCGGAGTCGTGGGCGCGGGTGCAGCGGATCCGCACGCTGCGCCTGGCCGCCGCGCCGGAGCTCGCCCCAGCGGCCGGGGCGCTCGGCTTCACGGCGATCGACGGCTTCGGAGCCCACGTCGGCGACGACGCGGTGCTCTGCTTCGCGCGTCCGGTCTGAGCAGCGCCCGCTCCGAGGCGAGCCTGGTCCGAGGAGCCCTGCCCGAGGGCCCGCCCGTTTGGAGGCCGACACGGCAGGACGCCCGCTCCGATCCGCGTGCCGCTCCCGGGAGGCGGCCCCGCCTCGTCCGGCGCTCACCCCCGCCGTCAGTCGATCGAGCAGCCCGGCTCGTCCGACAGCGCCCGCTGGATCCGGGCGCGGTGCTCGTCCGACATCGGCGGCAGCGCGTCGGGCGCGAACCAGCCGACCTCGGTCGACTCGTCGTCCGCGACGTGGGCCTCCCCCGAGATCCAGCGGCAGCGCACCACGTGGTCGAGGTACTGCGAGCGGTCCCCGTTGGGGTACTGCATCGGCGGCAGGGTGTGCACCTGCACGAGGCGCTCGACCTCGATCTCGACGCCCGCCTCCTCCTGCGCCTCGCGGCGGGCGGTGCCGGCGACGGTCTCGCCCGGGTCGATGATCCCGGTGACGGCCGTCCAGGCTCCGGTGTCGGCGCGCCGGACGAGCAGGACCTCGAGCGCCGGCTCCTCGCGGAGGATCACCGCGGTCACGCCGGTGAGCCAGAGCAGCTCGGTCCCGATCCGCTCGCGCAGCCGCAGCACGAAGTCAGGAGTCGCCATCAGTGCTCTTCGGGTCGGAAGTCGAACGCGACGATGCCGGCCGTGTCGACGAACGGCCCGACGAACTCCTTGAACGCGTCGTGCGCCGGATCCCAGTGCGCGGGGTCCTCGACGGCCGGCCGGCCCAGGTAGTAGTGCAGGTCGCCCTCGGAGGAGAAGGTCAGCAGGAACGCCCGGTCGAAGCCCTCGCCCGCACCCTCGATGCTCAGCTGCGGCCCGGTCTCGATCGACTCGATGTAGCGCCGTCCGTCGCGGACGCACTCGTCGGCCAGGGCGAGGAAGCGGCGGGTGACCTCGTCCGCCTCGGCGACCAGCGCCGTCGGGCGGAAGCGGATCAGGACGAGGTGCCGGAGCGTGCCCGGGCGGAAGTCGCGGGCGACGAAGCGCTCCGGACCGATCTCGTCGAGGACCGCGGTGGCGCGCTCCGGGCCGCTGCGCCAGCGCGAGCCGACCGTCTCGGCCGCATCCCTGATGTCCGTCATGCCGACGCCTTCCCGGCGCGGGCGGCACGCCGCCGCTCACGATACCCCTCGACCAGGTTGTAGACGACGGGCAGGACCACGAGGGTCAGCACCGTCGAGGACACCAGGCCGCCGATCACGACGATCGCCAGCGGCTGCGAGATGAAGCCGCCGTGGCCCGTGATCCCCAGCGCCATCGGCAGCAGGGCGAAGATCGTCGCGAGGGCGGTCATCAGGATGGGCCGGAGCCGCCGCTCGGTGCCGTGCAGCAGCGCCTCCCGCACCGGCATCCCGCGATCGCGGTACTGGTTCACCAGGTCCACGAGCACGATCGCGTTCGTGACGACGATGCCGATCAGCATCAGCACGCCGATCAGGGACGGCACGCCCAGCGGCACGCCGGTGATCACCTGCAGGAGGATCGCGCCGGTCGCCGCGAACGGCACCGACACGAGCAGGAGCAGCGGCTGCAGGAGCGAGCGGAACGTCGCCACCATCACGACGTAGACGATCAGGATCGCGACCAGCAGCGCGATGCCCAGCTGCGAGAACGCGTCGGCCTGGTCGGCGGTCACTCCGCCGAGGGAGGCGTCGACACCGGCCGGAAGCGCCGTCGCGTCGATCGCGTTCTGCACGGCGACGTTGGCCGAGGCGAGGTCGTCGCCCTCCGGGGTGACGGTGATGGTCGCGGTGCGCTGCCCGCGCTCGGTGGTGATGCTCGCCGGACCGTCCGTCTGCTCGACCGCCGCGAGGGTGGAGAGCGCGACGGTGCCGGTGAGGGTCGGCACCTCGAGGTTCCGCAGCTCGTCCACGGTGGCCGGCGGCTGCCCGTCGGCCAGGTAGATCGAGAGGGTGCGGTCGTCGATCACGACGCTGCCGACCTGGCTGGGCTGGAGCGCCTGGCTGACGATCGTGCCCACGGCGACCTCGCTGAGACCCGCCCGGGCCGCGGCGTCGCGGTCGACCCGCACCGCGATGTAGGGCAGCGAGGAGGAGAGGTTGCTCTCGGCCTGGCTGATCCCGTCGGTCCCGCGCAGGGCCTCGAGGAGCTGGTCGCTCGCGCTCTGGAGGTCGCTCTGCGAGGCGGTCGAGAGGTCGACCTCGATGTCCGAGGAGGCGCCGAAGCCGGAGGAGGCGGCGACGCTGATGTCCTCGGCCGAGGCGACGCCCGACAGCGCGTCGCGGACGTCCGCCTGCACGGCCTCCTGGTCGGCCGACTCATCGGTGGTGACGGAGTAGCGGATCGAGGTGCCGCCGCCGCCTCCCCCGCCGAACGCGCTCTGCAGGCCGCCGGAGGAGCCGACGGTGAGCTGGACGGTCTCGACGCCGTCGACGCCGAGGATCGCCGTGCTCGCCTGCTGCGCCGTCGCGTCCTGCGCGTCGAGGCTCTGGCCGACGGGGACCGTCTGGGTGACGGTGAAGGTGTCCTGCCCGCTGGAGCCGAGGAAGTTCGTCTTCATCAGCGGGTACAGCGCACCGGTCCCGACGAGCACGAGCAGCGCCAGGAGGACGGTGACGACCGAGTGCTTCAGCGTCCAGTGGATGATCGGGCCGTAGACCGACTGCAGCCCGCGCGCCCGGCGGCGAGCGGCGTGGGCGCCGTGGTGCGGGGCCTCCTCGACCGGCGCGGCGGTGTCGGCCGGGACGCCCGAGGCGGGTGCTCCTCCGGCCGCCGCGCGCTCCTCCGCGAGCGCCGCCTGCGCGGCCTGGCGCACCGCCGGCCGCTTCGAGGGGCGGAGGAACCAGTAGGCGAGCACCGGCACGATCGTCAGCGCCACCACGAGGGAGGCGAGCAGGGCGATCGACACGGTCAGCGCGAAGGGCCGGAACAGCTCGCCCGTGGTGCCGCCGACGAACGAGATCGGCAGGAACACCGCGACCGTGGTGATCGTGGAGGCGGTGATCGCGCCGGCGACCTCGCGGACGGCGACCGCGATGGTCCGGGCCCGGTCCTCGCCCGCGTCGAGGTGCCGCTTGATGTTCTCGATCACGACGATGGAGTCGTCGACCACACGCCCGATCGCGATGGTGAGCGCGCCGAGGGTCAGGATGTTGAGGGTGTAGCCGGCCGTCTGCAGACCGATGAACGTGATCAGCACCGACGTCGGGATCGAGATGGCCGTGACCAGGGTCGAGCGCACCGACAGCAGGAACAGCAGGATCACCAGCACGGCGAAGACGAGGCCGAGCGCCCCCTCCTGCGCGAGCGACGCGATCGACTCCTGGATGTAGGGCGCCTGGTCGAAGACCGGGGTGAAGGCGGCGTTGTCGCCGATCGACTCCTCGAGGTCCGGGAGCAGCGCGGCCACGCCGGTCGACACGTCGACGGTGTTCGCCGCGGGGAGCTTGGTGATCGAGAGGGTCAGGGCGGGCTGGCCGTTGACGCGCGAGATCGAGGTGACGGGGGCGTCGGTGACGGCGACGGTCGCGACGGAGCCGAGGGTGGTGACCGTCGGCTCTGCGGTCACGGCCGCGCCTCCCGCCGCCGCTCCGACGTCGGAGCCGCCGACCGAAGCGCCGGAGCCCGCGGAGGCACCCGCGCCCGCTGACGCACCGGCGCCGCCCGCACCCGCGGAGGCACCTGCGGACGGCAGCAGCGGCAGCGCCGCGATCGCGTCGGTCGAGTCGAGCTTGACGCCCGACTGCACCGAGAAGGTCGAGCCGTCCTGGGTGATCTGTCCGCCCGCGACGAGCACGCCGTTCTGCTGCAGGGCCGAGCGGATGTCGCCGGTCGAGAGGCCGGCCGCGACGAGCGCCGCGTCGTCCGGGGTGATCGTGACGCGCTGGGCGGTCTCGCCGACGAGCGCCGCCTCGCGCACGCCCTCGACCTTCTCCAGGTCCGGGATGACCGTGGTGCGCAGGCGCTCGGCCAGCGCGTCCGCGTCGCCGTCGCTCGACACGGCGAGCTGCAGCACCGGCAGGTCGTCGAGGGAGCCGGTGGCCACCTGCGGGTCGACGCCGTCCGGGAGCGTGCTCTTGATCCGGTTGATCGCCTGCAGGATCTTCTGCTCGGCGGTGGCGAGGTCGGTGCCGTAGGTGAAGGACGCCGAGATGAGGGAGGAGTCCGTGGAGGACGTCGCGCTGGTCGTCTCGAGCCCCGGCACCCCCTGGATGGCGGTCTCGATCGGCGTCGAGACGTCGTCGTTGACCACCTCCGGAGCGGCGCCCGGGTAGGACGTGACGACGGCGAGCTGCGGGAAGGAGATCGACGGCGCGAGCTCCTGCTTGAGCCCGGTCAGGGCGACTCCGCCGAAGACGGCGATGACGACAGTGACGAGCGCGATGAGCGCCCGGTTCTTCATGCTGAGGACCGCGAGGAGATGCACCCTCCGAGTCTTCCATCAGCCGACTGAGTGTTGGGAGGGACGCGGCGTTCCGGGGCGTGCGACGGGGCGACCGGCGCCACCGGCCGGCCCCGGACGCCCTCAGCCCAGGCGGACCTCAGCCGTCGACGACCCGACGGGGAGGCTCACTGCAGCGCCCGCCCCGGCGCTCGAGAGCGCGAAGTCCCCGGCGAAGGCCCGGACGCCGACGCGCCCCTCGGCGTCCGTCCGGAGCACCGTCGGCTCGAGCCACCAGTCCCCGCGGATCCGCGAGCGCAGCGCCTCGTAGGCCGGCTTCGGGCTCCCGTCGCGGCGGAGGAACCCGCCCGGCGCTCCGAGCCAGGCGCCGGCGTCGTCGAAGCCCCAGTAGGTGATCGCCTCGACCGCCGGATGCGCGACCAGCGTCTCGTAGTGCCGCACCATCTCGTCCGCCTGCCGCGCCTCCCCCTCCGGGGTGGTCGGCCAGTCCTCGACCACGTGGTCGTTGAGGTCCTCGATCTCGGCGGGCATCAGCTCGCCCGAGACGAGGGTGGTCTCGGTCCAGTGCAGCGGCAGGCCGAAGCGCGCGAACCTGTCGCAGATCGCCGTGATCTGCTCCTCCCCGCGGAACCCCTGGTGCATGTGCGACTGCAGGCCGATCGCATCGGGCCGGGTCCCGGCCTCGAGCACGTCCTCGATCAGCCGCTCGTACTCGGGCCCGAGGTCGAAGTCGTTCAGCACGAGCACCGGTCCGGTGCCGAGGCTGCGCGCCTCCGAGAAGGCCAGCTCGACCATGACGACGCGTCCCTTCTCGCGGGCGAGGCGGGTGACGGCGTTCGTCACGCCGTCCGGCTCGTTCGCGAAGCGCGGCATGATGACGACCTCGTTGATCGCGTCCCAGGTGTCGATCAGCCCGGCGAAGGCGCCCACCTCCCGGCGGATGCGCGCGCGGAGGAGCTGCTCGGCCTCGTCCAGCGGCAGCGCGTCGAGCCACTCCGGCTTCACGTAGTGCCAGACCAGCGGGTGCCCCTTCAGGCGGACGCCGTCCGCGGCGAGCGCGCGCGCCTCGGCGAGCACCTCCTCCGTCGCGGTGCGGCCGCGCTCCGGCTCGAAGCGGCCCCAGTAGACGGGGAGCGTCGCCGTATCGAACAGGTCGAGCCAGAGCCGGCGCTCCTCGGCGCGCGCGGGGTCGGTGCTCGGAGGGGTGCAGCCGAAGGCGAAGGCGTGGCGGCGCTGCTCGACCGTCACGTCGGCGTGGGCGAGCGGAGCGCCGTCGGCACCGAGGACGGTGACGAGGGCGTCGGCGAGACGGGGGCTGAAGTCGGTCATGCGGGGCCTCTCAGGCGGGGTGGCGCTCGTCGAGCGCCGTGTACTCGGATCGGGTGAGCGGGAGGACCGCTCCGTGCTTGGTGTCCTCGGGCAGGTCGAACTCCTCCGCGAGCTCCCAGCGGCCCGAGGCCGGGTCGGTGCTCGTGTAGGCGCGGTAGCCGTAGGGGCGGAGGGCGTACTGGTCGACCCAGAGCGACCAGCGCTCCTCGCGGTGGTGCCGGAAGACCAGCGGCCCCTCGATGCTCGGGCCGAGCTCCTGCCCGATCCCCCGGGCGACGGTGGCGAAGTCGTCCGCGAGGAGGGAGGAGCCGACCTGCTGGAACACCTGCATCGTGTCGGGGGCCTCGTCGTGCTGCTTGGCGAAGCGGTGGACGGCCGTGCCCTCGATCAGCAGCGTCATGTCGATCACTCCGCCGGGCAGCCGCAGGTAGGTCTCGGGCTCGGTGAACGTGCGGAAGTCGCGCGTGCGGGAGAGCAGGATGCGGCTGTCGCCCGTCTCGCCGGTGGCGGGGTCGCCGTCCTCGGCCAGGCCGGAGGACCAGTGCACGAGGAAGTCGCCCGAGACCGGGTCGTAGACCGACTCCGGCGCCCAGGCCATGCCCGCGCCCTCGGGAGCGACGGCGACCGCGCGCGGCTCGGACCACTCGAGGAGGTCCGGGGAGTCCCAGACCACGAGGTCGCGGCTCCCCCGGTGCCGGTAGAGGTCCCAGTCCGGGCCCTCGGGCCGCCAGACGCGGAGGTCGGTGGCGACGAGGTGTAAGCCCCGCGGCGCGCGGACGATGTGGGGGTCGCGGACGCCGCCCGTGCCGCCGGTCCACTCCAGCACCGGCCCGAGCGCTCGCCAGCGCAGCGGATCGTCGCCCCGGCTGAGCGAGAGGAAGATCTTCTCGCTGTGGCCGGTCCGGTCCTCCATGAAGTGGACCAGCAGGTAGCCGTACCCGTCGCTCATGAGAGAACGATCTCACACGCCCGGCGGGTACTCCACCTCAGACCACGTCGGCGAGGTACCCCGGGTCGGCCGCCGGGTGCCGGGCGACCTGCGCCCAGGCCGTCGCGAGCGCCTCCACGGCCCGGTCGGTCGCCTCGGGCGAGTAGCCGATCGGGATGCGGAGGAAGCGCTCGAAGGCGCCGTCGATCCCGAAGCGCGGGCCCGCGGTGATCAGCAGGCCCGCCGTCCGGGCGGCGAGCGCCAGCTGCGAGCTCGCCGGCCGGCCCAGGCCCACCCAGGTGGAGAGACCGCCCGAGACCCGCGGCACGCTCCACTCCGGGATCGCGCGCGCCAGGGCCGCCTCGAGGTGGTCGCGGCCGGCGCGCAGCTGCGAGCGCCGCAGCTCCAGCACGCCGTCCATCCGGCCGAGCATGTCCGCGACCAGGAGCTGCTCCAGGATCGGCGTGCCGAGGTCGCTCGCCGAGCGCGCCAGCGCCAGCTTGCGGATCACCGCCCGCTCGGCGCGGATCCAGCCGATCCGGATGCCGCCCCACAGCGTCTTGCCGACGGAGCCGATCGAGAGCACCGTCCCCTCGGGCCCGTAGGCGGCGAACGGCAGCGGCGTCATCCGCCGGTCGATGTCGAGCTCGGCCGTCGTCTCGTCGGCGATGATCAGGGTCCCCTGCCGGGCCGCGGCGGCGATCGCCCGCTCCCGCAGCTCGGGGGCCATGGAGCGGCCGGTCGGGTTGTGGAAGTCGGGCATCAGGTAGGCCAGGCTCGGGCTCGTGCCGCGCAGCGCGGCGATCAGGCCCTCTCCGTCCCAGCCGTCCGCCCCGTCGACGTTCACCGGCACGAGCCGCGCGCCGGCCAGCCGGAGGGCCTCGTAGGCGTGCGGGTAGGTCGGGGCCTCGATCAGCGCCCGGTCGCCCCGCGCGAGCAGGGTGCGGGCGACGAGCGCGATCGCGTGCTGCGCGCCGATGGTCACCATGATCTGGCCGGGCTCGGTGCGCAGACCCCGCGCGGTGTAGCGCTCGGCGATCGCGCGGCGCAGCACCGGCAGGCCGACCGTGTCGTAGGAGCCGGAGTCGAAGTGCTCGGGGGCCGCCTGCGCCGCGCGGGTGTACGCCTCGGCCAGCTCGGGGACGGCGGGCAGGGCCGCCTTGGTGAAGTCGAGGAAGTCCGGCGCGAGCGAGGGCACCGCGTGCACGGCCGCTCCCGGCAGGCGGGTGACGCTGCCGGAGCCGCGCACGCTGACGAGGTAGCCGCTGTCGCGCAGCTCGCGGTACGCGGCGGCCACGGTCGTGCGGCTGACGCCGAGGCGGGCCGAGAGCTCGCGCTCGGCGGGCAGGCGGCTGCCCGCGGGGATGCGGCCGTCGATCCCGAGGAGGCGGATCCGATCGGCCAGCGCGAGGTAGGCGGGCCGGGTGCCGCGCTGCTCGCGCCAGTCGCCGAGGAGGGTCTGCAGGGCGCGCGCGCCGAAGTGGACATCAGCCATGCGTCCAAGGTAGCCGGATTGGACCGCGCGAAGAAGGCCAATGTCGCGCTGTGATGAGTCCATGACCCTCACCGCTCCCGTTGCCGCCGCCGCTCCCCCAGCGGGCCAGTGGCGCCTCCGACCCGTGCCGCGCCTGCTGGTGGGCCTGATCCTCTACGGATTCGCCGACGCGATGATGATCCGCGCGGCGATCGGCGTGGACCCGTGGACCGTCTTCGCCCAGGGGGTCGCGCACCAGACCGGGCTCGGGATCGGACTGCTCACGAACGTGATCGGCCTGCTCGTCCTGCTGCTGTGGATCCCCCTCCGACAGCGGCCCGGTCTCGGCACCGTGCTGAACGTGCTCGTGGTCGGCACGATGATCGATGTCGGACTGCGTGTGCTGGCGACGCCAGAGGAGTGGTGGGCCCGCGGCCTGCTCTTCGCAGGCGGTCTCGTTCTGCTGGCGGTCGCGAGCGGGATCTACATCGGCGCCCGCCTCGGTCCGGGGCCCCGCGACGGACTGATGCTGGGCCTGCACACCCGCACGGGCCTGCCGATCTGGGTGGCGCGCTCGGGCGTCGAGCTCACGGTGCTGCTCATCGGCTGGGCCCTCGGCGGCGACGCCGGCCTCGGCACCCTCCTCTTCGCGGTGCTGATCGGGCCGCTCTGCTCGGTGACCCTGCCTCTGCTCGGGGTGCGGAGGCACTGACCCGCGCACGACGGACGCCCCGCCTCCCGGACCGGTTCCGGGAGGCGGGGCCTTCGCGATCGGATCGGCTAGCGCTTGGCCGCGATCTCCGCGCGCATCCGCGACGCCTCGTCGGAGTCCTGGATCGAGGCGATCCCCTCGGTGATCGAGGTGCCCGACGCGGGGGCCTCGTGCTCGTCCGCTCCGAGCGTGGTCTCGTCGAAGGGCGAGCGCCCGCCGAGGACCTCGCGGACCTGCACCATGTCGATCTGCTTGGTCCAGGTGCCCACGAGAAGGGTGGCGACCGCGTTGCCGGTGAAGTTGGTGACCGCGCGGGCCTCGGACATGAAGCGGTCGATGCCGACGATCACGCCGACGCCGTTGACCAGGTCGGGGCGGAAGGACTGGAGGCCGCCGGCCAGCGTGGCCAGGCCCGCTCCGGTGACGCCCGCGGCGCCCTTCGAGGCGATCATCATGAAGAGGAGGAGGCCGATCTGCTCCGGGATCGACATCGGCGCTCCGGTGGCCGAGGCGATGAACAGCGACGCCATCGTGAGGTAGATCGCCGTGCCGTCGAGGTTGAAGGAGTAGCCGGTGGGCACGGTGATGCCGACGACGGGCTTGGAGACGCCGAGGTGCTCCATCTTCGCGATCAGGCGGGGCAGCGCCGCCTCCGAGGAGGAGGTGCCGACGATGAGCAGGTACTCGCGGGCCAGGTACTTCATCAGCGAGAAGATGCTGACGCCGGTCACCAGGCGCAGCAGCAGGCCGAGGACGACGACCACGAAGATCGCGCAGGTGATGTAGAAGCCGATCATCAGGGTGGCGAGAGCGACGACCGCTCCCCAGCCGGTCTTGCCGACGACCGCGGCGATGGCGCCGAACGCGCCGATCGGGGCGACCCAGAGCACCATCGAGAGGATGCGGAAGACCAGGACCTGGAGCTGCTTGATCGCTCCGAGGATCGGCTGGCCCTTGGCGCCCATCTTCTGCAGCGCGAAGCCGACGAGCAGCGCGACGAAGAGGGTCTGCAGGATGCTGCCGTCCACGAGCGAGGAGAACAGCGAGACGGGGATGATCCCGAGGACGAAGTCGCTGGTGCTCTCGGCCTTGAGGTCGCTGGTGTCGTAGGTGGCGCTCGAGATGTCGAGGCCCTCGCCCGGGTGCAGGATGTTGCCGACGACGAGGCCGATCGCCAGGGCGAAGGTCGACATCACGATGAAGTAGCCCAGCGCGAGTCCGCCGACCTTGCCGACCGTGGCGGCCTTCGCGATGGAGCCGATGCCGATGACGATGGTGCAGAAGATGATCGGCGCGATCATCATCTTGATCAGTCCGACGAAGGCCTTGCCGACGGGCTCGAGCGTCGCCGCGAAGGCGGGAGCGACGAGTCCGACCACGACGCCGGCGACCACGGCGATGATGACGGCGATGTAGAGCCAGTGGTTCCGGTCAATGCGCCGCCGGGTCTTCGGAGGGGTGACCGCGGGGATCAACCGGTCGGACGGCGTCTGAGGCGTCTTCGCCATGGGGGTGTCCTTCTCTTCGTCGAGGTGAGGGGGTAGGACGATGGTGGCCCCGCCTCCGGAGCCCGGCACGGTTGCGTTCATACTGTTCACGGCGGGGCGCCCCGAGTGCTCGCTCACGAGGGAGTGGCATGGTCAGGACGCCGAGCGCACGCGGACCGCGCGGCAGCATCGCCGCGCGCCTGTTCGCCGTGCAGCTGCTGAGCATCCTGCTGATCGCCGCAGCGGCCGTCGCGGTGCTGGCCCTCGACGCGCGGAGCCGGGCGGGCGACGAGGCCGCGCAACGGAGCCTCGTCGTGGCGCGGACGGTGGCCGACAATCCGTTCGTCCTCGAGTCGACGGCCGGTGCGGATCCCTCCGCGAGCCTGCAGCCGTACGCCGAGGAGGTCATGCGGGACACCGGCGTCGACTTCCTCACGATCATGGCCCCCGACCGCACCCGGTACACCCACCGCGACCGCGACCGGATCGGCCTGCCGTTCCAGGGCACGATCGAGCCCGCGCTGGAGGGGGGGACCTTCACCGAGACGTACACCGGCACGCTCGGGCCCTCCGTCCGCGCCGTCGCGCCGATCGAGGACGCCGACGGCGCGGTCGTCGCGCTCGTGTCGGCGGGCGTCACGCTCTCGGCCGTGGACGCCTCCTTCGCCGCCCGCGTGCAGGTCGTCGCGTGGGGCGCGCTCGGGGCGGTCGCGCTCGGCGCGCTCGGCTCGTGGCTCCTCGCCCGCTACCTGAGGCGGGTCACGGGCGGGCGGGGCCCGGAGCAGATGAGCCAGGTCTTCGCCTACTACGAGTCCGTCCTGCACTCGGTGCGGGAGGGGCTGCTGCTGGTCGACGACCGCGGCCGACTGGTGCTCGCCAACGACCACGCGCTGGAGCTGCTCGGGCTCGAGGTGCGTCTCGAAGTGCAGCTCGACGCCGCGCTCGCGGGCCTGTGCGGCCTTGCCCAGCAGCAGGGCGGCGATCACCGGCTCCTGCACGG
>NZ_PSVQ01000033.1:0-39463 GCF_002932395.1 Rathayibacter sp. AY1D9 | reverse complement strand
GGGGTGCGGGGCGGGGTGTGAGCGGAGGGATCGAGACAAAACTCTCTCCCCGTCGGCGCCAAGGCGCCTCCAGTCCGCTTGTCTAACAGCTGGTCGTCCAGGCCATGTCGATGCGCTACGTGTGCCGTCTGTAGTCTCGGCGAAGGCCAGTTCCGTCCTCGCTCGGGGACCTATGGCGAGAAATGGAGCTGCTCATGTCCACCGGTCCCACTCTGCTCTTCCTGCACGGCATCGGCACCGGAGATCAAGACGACGCCTGGGAAGTAGCGTTGAACACGGCTCTCCTCAAACTTGGCTACCCCGATCTTGACGCGGTAAACGTTGTCGCCCCCAAGTACCCGCATGCATTGCGGGGGGCGAATGCGCGGGAACCGATCCCTGCGATCACGGTCAAGCCACCCACTCGAGAGGCGGCGAGGAAGAACCGCCGCGAGTTCGAGGAGCGGACAGCAGCGATGGAAATCCGGTTGGGTCGCCAAGACCCCGGAATCGGTTGGGTGGGCGGCGACGTTGCTGTTGGCGCGGTGACCCGTCTGCCTCCGTTCAAACAGGCGCACAACTACCTTAATGAGCCGCACATCCGCGCTGAGGTGCTGAATCTGATTCTGCGCTCTCTGCCTGACACGGGCGACCTCTTAATCGTCGGCCACAGCCTCGGTTCGGTCATCGCTGCGGACTTGATCCGACGGCTTCCGGTCGCCGTGAGAGTCATCGGTCTGCTTACCATCGGCAGCCCACTCGGAAACGGAGGGTTTGATGTCGACAAGCTTCGCGATGCGGTGAGAGAGCCTCCGGCGAATCTCGGCTGGTGGGTCAACGTGTGGAATGCTCCGGACCCAGTTGCTGCTCATCGAGGGCTCTCATCGGTCTTCGACTACCTCCTCGACTTCCGAGTGCAGACCAGACAAGCCCCTATAGACAAGCGTGCGCACTCCGCAGTGGACTACCTCTCGACTGCGGTTGTGGCGGAGGTGATCGGATTCGGACTCTTCGGCTCTCGTTCGAGGGAAATCGACATGATCGACAGGGGGCTCGACATTCCCCTCGACGGAGTCGAGATGGCGGGCCTGCTCGCCCTGCGCTACGCCCACCTGGTGGGGGCGAACCTTGAAGGTGATGTGGCGGAGCGCTTCGCCGGCGCACTCCGTTATGTGCAAGCGTTCTCGCTGGAGGAGATTCGTGCGCGAAACGTTCGGGAAAACCGCCCGCTTCCTCTTGAGATCGCACGGCTGAGGTTCGATCTCACGGACACAAAGGCCGTAGCGCCGGAACCGCGTCCGATAGGTCACCTCGACAAGGAGCAGGCGGCCGCTCTCATGACCGTTCTTGCCTCAGAGAATGTCATCAAGCCCTTCGAGATCAGTATCCCCCGTGAGAAGTGGCAGGCCGCCATGGCGGACCTGACCGCCGAGTTGGGGCTCACCAGTCGTTTCGGTACGGATGTGTTCGCGGCGACGAAGGAAGCGCAAGCCGCCCTGACCGGACCTCGGGGACTCAGCTGGATCAAGTGGGGCGCCATCGGTGCGGGCGCAGCCGCAATGGTCGTGGCGGCGGGGGGGCTCGCCCTTGCAGCAGGTCCCGGTCTGGCAGGAGCGGCCGTCATAACCAGTGCTCTGGCTAGCTTCGGTCCGGGTGGCATGATCGGGGGATTGCTGACTGCAGGCTCGTTGGTCACTGCAGGCGGCGGAGGAATCGCGTTCGGGCTGGCCAGTCCCGGCACCACCGCCGACGTTGTCGAGGCAATCATCGTGCAACGCCTCGCGGTCTCGCTCCTTCGCCAGAAGCGGCACCTCGAGCCCGATCCGGAGGTGTGGGCGATTCTTACTCGCACCGAGATCGAGATTCGCCGTCAACACGAGCGTCTCGACGAGTTCTCCGACGCGTCCGCGGGATCTCTCAAAGATCTGAAGCGGAAGATTGAGATCGTCGAGCGGGCGCTTGCCCATCTGCGGGAAAAAGGTCTCGAGCCGACGGTCCGGTCCTCTGACGACGAACGGTGAAGATGTTTTCTGAAGCTGAAGCTGATCGTGTCGCTAAGGAGAGCGCCTGCGATCAGTCTGTTCAGGCGTGGAGCGGCACGCCTTCGCCTCTGTTGCGTATTCCCTGACCTCCTCGACATGTCGGTGGTCGCTGCCACCCTCCGTCCATCACCCTTCGAAAGGCGCCCCACCCATGGACAAGTACACCGTCGCCCAGCACTCGGTGGGCAACGTGCTCAACTGGGTGGAGACCGGCAAGATCGCGATCCCCGAGATCCAGAGGCCGTTCGTGTGGACGAGCACAAAGGTGCGCGATCTGATCGACTCGCTCTATCAGGGCTATCCCGTCGGGTACCTCATCACCTGGCAGAACACGGCCGTGCGCCTCAAGGACGGTTCGCTGTCGGGGTCCAAGCAGATCCTGATCGACGGCCAGCAGCGGGTGACGGCGCTGACGACGGCGCTCGCCGGCGGCTCGATCGTCACGAAGGACTACAAGAAGACGCGGATGCGGATCGCGTTCAACCCGCTGACGGAGAGCTTCGAGACCTACACCCCGGTCCTCCGGAACAACCCGGAGTGGCTGCCTGACATCGCTGCCGTGATGAAGCCCGAGAACCTCTTCGGCCTCGTCCGCGAGTACCTCGAGAAGAACCCCGAGGCCGACCGCTCGGTCGTCGAGACGAACTTCTCGAAGCTGATGAACGTGCGCACCAGGCAGGTGGGCATCATCGACCTCGCGGAGAACCTCGACATCGAGACCGTCACGGAGATCTTCGTGCGCATCAACTCGAGCGGCGCGCGGCTCACACCCGCCGACTTCGCGATGAGCAAGATCGCCTCCTACGGCGAGTACGGCGCGCAGCTGCGGAAGTTCATCGACTACTTCTCGCACATGGCCGTCGCACCGCACTTCCACGCGATCATCCAGGAGAACGACCCGACCTTCGCCGAGACCGACTACTTCGCGAAGATCAGCTGGCTCAAGGACGACGCGAGCGACCTCTACGACCCGACCTACCAGGACGTCCTGCGGGTCGCCGGTCTGATCGAGTTCGATCGCGGGCGCATGGTCGCGATGGTGAGCTACCTGTCCGGCCGCGACTTCGAGACCAAGAAGTTCGACGACGCGATCGCGCAGGAGTCCTTCGAGCGCCTCGAGCGCGCTCTCTACCGGATCACCAACCGCTACAGGTTCACGCAGTTCCTGATGACGCTGACCTCCGCCGGCTTCATCTCGCCGTCGCTGATCACCTCGCGCAACGCCGTCAACTTCGCTTACGCCCTGTTCCTGCGCCTGTCGGACGAGGGCGAGCTGCCCATGCCCGAGATCCAGAGGATCGTGCGGCGCTGGTTCGTCATGTCGATGCTCCTCGGCCGACACTCCGGCAGCTTCGAGACCACGTGGGAGCTCGACCTCCGGCGCCTCCGTGAGATGGGAGCGCAGGCCTACCTCGAGTCGATCGAGCGCAGTGCGCTGTCCGAGGCGTACTGGACGGAGGGTCTTCCGCTCGACCTGGTCACGTCGAGCAGCCGGAGCCCCTACTTCGTCGTCTACCTGGCCGCGATGGTGAAGCGCGGAGCGCGCGGGTTCCTCTCGAACCACGTGGGCGCGTCGGACATGCTCGGCGATTCGGGCATGGGCGACATCCACCACCTCTTCCCGAAGGCGTACCTTCAGGCGAGCGGGATCAACGATGCCGCTGACCGCAACCAGATCGCGAACTACGTCCTCGCGGAGACGCCGGTCAACATCCGCATCGGCAGGCTCGCGCCGGCCGAGTACGGAGCGCGCGTGCGGGCGCAGATCGAAGCGGGAACGCCGGACCTCGGCGACATCACGACCGAGGCCGAGCTGCTCGCCAACCTCCGCTCCTCCGCGGTGCCCGAGAGCCTCCTCGACGCGACGGCCGCCGACTACCCGTCCTTCCTCATCGAGCGGCGCAAGCAGATGGCGGCGCTGCTGAGGGATTACTACTTCTCCCTCTGAAGGAACGGTCGCCCTGCTCGACGACGCGGCAGGGCACCCGCTCTCAGGGCTCCAGCCGCTCCATCACCTCGTCGAGCACATCGTCGAGCCGCCTCTTCCGCTTGTAGACCGTAAGGAGATCGACGTGCTCGCCGGTCCGGAGGTGCGCTCGGCCGTCCTCATCAACGGCGAGCACCGGATCCCCGCCCCGCGTCATGACCAGGATGCGGCGGAGCCGGTCGCCCAGCTCCTCATCACGGAGGCCGGACGGTATCGGGAGGTTCGGGAACGACTGCAGCGCGGGGGCGGGGGAGATGTGGGTCAGGTGGTCCTCGATGCTGAAGACGACGTCCCAGGGCCGACGGTCGTTGAGGCCGCGAGTCAGGAGGCCGGAGACCACTCGGTAGCCGATCGATCGTGCCGTCGTGGCGTCGGCGGAGGATGAACCGAGGCCGAGCGTCACTTCGATCCGCTGGACGATCTCGTGCGGGTTCTCCGCCGCGAGGACTTCCTGCCACGTGATCGGCTCCACTTCGGGTCGGAGTCCGAGGAAGTGGATGCGACCCTTCTGATTGAAGAAGACGCCGGGAGAGGAAGGGCGGAGCCGATCGACGACCTGCGGCCCGTGATAGTGACCATCGAGGAAGATGGCTGCGAAAGCCGAGAGCCGGGAGTGCCGGCGGCACAGCTCGCTGGCGATCCACCAGCCCTGCTCGTGGGTGAAACGTTCGGCGGGGTCCGGTACGGGCATGTCCTCATCCTCGTCATAGGCTTCTGTCGGTGCAGCCATCGGCGGAGCGCTGAGGCCGTTCTCCAGTCCGACGAAGGTGTAGACCCAATCGCCGTCCGCCGCCTGCTCGGGCTTCCGCTGGTACGTCGCCATGAGCCCGTCCGTATCGGGCAGCGGGACGGAAATCGACGTTCCGGGCAGGCCGTCGGGGAAGACAGGATTATCGCCGTAGCTGGTGCCGTCGAGGGGACCTCCGAGTAGATGGGCCCTTACGAAGCCGAGATCGCCGGGCGTGAACTCAGCCATCGATCTCCACCTCCGCAGGCCGCACCGCGTGCACCGCATCCACCAGGAACCGCGCCGGCCGCGCCCGCGGCAGCACCGCGCTGACCTCCTGGAGCGCCTGGTCGGTGGGGATACCGAGGTGCCGGACGCTGTACGCGGCTCCGACGGAGGGCGTCCGGCTCCGCCCCTCGAAGCAGTGCACGAGCACGGTCAGGCCCTCGGCCCGGTAGGCGGCGACGGAGTCGGCCGCATCCGCGAGCACGCCGGCCGGATCGGCGTTGCTGCCGTCCTGGTCGACCAGCCAGACCGCGGTCCGCGCGCCGATGAAGGCCGGCACCTGCTCGCGGCCCACCCGGCACAGCGAGACGACGGCGTCGACGCGCGGGCCGGTGCCGTCCTCGGTGAGGGTGTCCAGGGCGGTCAGGTCCCCGAGGAGCACGCCGTCGTCGTGCGGGTGGACGACGAGCGTGGCGGGCAGGCCGCTCACCGGCCAGCGCGCAGCGGCCGGCCAGCCGTTCTCGCCGGCGACGCCTCGGCGGGTGGCGAGCACGGCGCTGCGCACCAGGTCGTCAACGGTCTGCCCGGGCCAGCCGTGCAGGTGCCGGAGCCACGCGGCGGGAACAGCTGAGCGTCCCCAGCGGGCGCCGGCGAGCGACCCGGTGATCGCCGCGACCGTGTCCGTGTCGTTGCCGCTGCGGACGGCCAGCTCGATCGCCTCCTGGAGGGTCGTGCTGTGCGTGAGGGCGCACCAGGCGGCCTGGATCGCCGCGACGACCCAGCCGTTGCTCCCGGGGATGTCCTTCGGGTGCGCGGTCCGCTCGGCGACGTCGAAGCGCTCCGACCACAGCGTCCGCCGCTCCTCGGGCAGCGCGGTGATGCCACTGCGGACGTCGAAGGCGCCCTCGAGGATCGCGTGGCGGATCGCGAGCGACCACAGCACGCACGCGTCTCCGGCGTCGTCCTCGAAGTGCGTCAGGTCGCTCAGCCGACGGGCGGCGGCCGCGAGGGTCGCGTCGTCCGCGTGCAGCAGGCCGAGCGCGACCGGGCCGGTGCGCATGAGCGAGCCGTTCCCGGCCGAGCGTCCGGTGGACCGGTGCACCTGCTCCGCCGTAGCGCGCAGCTCGGACTCGCTCGCCCCGGGGGCCGTGGACAGCACGCGGCGGATCTGGATGCCGACGTCCTTCGCGGTCCCGGCCCAGGTCCGCCACTGCCTGCCGATGCGGTGCAGCGTCTCGGGATCGTCGAGGGAGGCGCCGGCCGCGAGCTCCTCGAGGATCGGGATCGCCATGCTCGTGTCGTCGGTCCACTCGCCCAGATCCCAGCCGCCGCCCGCGTGCAGCCGGACAGGGACGCCGTCGGCGAGCGGCGGGTGGAACTCGTACGGTGCCCCCAGCGCGTCGGCGGCCGCGGAGGCGACGATCGCGCCGACCGCCCGGTCCGTCTGCATCGACGTCAGCTTCGTACTGTGTGTGGTCATGAGAGCCCCCGTTCCGGTTAGCGCGGATTTGCGCTAACTCCATGCCACCGAAGTTAGCGCACTTCTGCTTCAATTACCAGATGGCAACCGCAGAGCTGACCGACCATCCGCGACCCTCCGTCGCCGTGGACGCCGCGGTGCTCACCGTGCCTCCCGGCGGCCCGCTCTCGATCGTCCTCATCGAGGACGGGTACGGCCGTCGCCTCCCTGGCACCTTCGTCCATGAGCGGGAGCGCCTCGACGACGCCGTCCGACGCGGGCTCCGGACGAAGACGGGCATCGAAGGCGTCGGGCTGCGCCAGCTGCACGTCTTCGATGCTCCGGAGAGGGACGACCGCGGCTGGGTGATGTCGGTGGCGTACCTCGCGGTCGCGCCCTGGGAGGCGACGCAGGCGTCGGGCCTCGCCGTGCCCGTCGCCGAGAAGGGGCCCCTCGCGTTCGACCACGACGAGATCGTCGCGCGCGCGCTGCTCACCATCAGGGAGGAGTACCGGAACCGCCCCGACCCGTACCGCCTCGTCGCCGAGCCGTTCACCATGCGACAGCTGCACGACCTGCACGAGCAGGTCGCCGGCGAGCCGCTGATGCGGGACAGCTTCCGCCGGGCGATGCTGCCGTTCCTCCACGAGACGGGCGAGCTGGCATCGGGCGCGGTGGGAAAGCCGGCGAGGCGGTTCGTGCGGGCGTGAGACCGAGCGGCGAGGCGAGGAGTGCGCGCCCCCGTCGAGATCGTCCACGTCTGAAGTGACCCGGGCCTCCCGAGTCCATGACGTCATCGGCTGTCCCCACCCAGCCGCTCACTCATCCCCGCGACCTCCTGCCACGCTCCGGTCGCCCGTTCCTCCGCCGTCGTTTCCCGCAGCAGCGCGATGAGCCGCTCCCGCAGCCGCAGCTCCGCCTCGGTCATCGCGCTCTCGTGCCCCCGCGCGAGGAGGTACGAGTGGGCGTCCGTCGCGAAGGCGGCGAGGGCGTCGAGGAAGATCTCGAGGACGCGGGCGGCCTCGCCGACGCGGGACGGATCGCGGGGCACCGGCAGCATCGGCACGAGCCGCAGCCTCCCCTGCCAGAGGCGCTCGTCGAGCGGATCCGCGAAGAGGGTGAGCGCGGTCGCGAGCGTTCCCGAGGCGGAGGAGGGGAACGCGCGGCTGACGTCGTGGACGATCTCGTGGAAGTGGTCGTCGGTGAGGCCGAAGCCGACGAAGAGCAGGTGCCGGGTCGCGAGGGTGGCCTTCACGATCGAGGAGAGGGCGCGGCGGGAGGAGTCGAAGCCGAGGTAGTCGTCGCGGGTGAGGACGATCGAGGACGGGTCGTCGACAGTGCCGTGGAGCTTGAGCAGCCAGCGCTCGTGGTCGCCCTCGTGGTCGCCGGGGATGACGGCGCGGGGGACGCCCGCGTCCTCGGACGCCGTCTCGAAGAGGCGGTCGTAGTTGAGCGTGATGGCCTGCTCGGAGTCGATCGCGGTGAGGAGCGCCGGAGCGAGACCGTACCGCTCGAGGGAGCCGATCTCACGGGCGACGGCCTCGGCGAACCGTCCGGGCTGCTCCTCGTCGAAGAGCGTCGCGAGGTAGGACGCCTGGTCGAGCACGTTCTTCCCGCTGAGGACCGCGGACGTCTCGGAGTCGAGTCCGATCTCGCGGCCGAGCTCCTCGAGCAGTCCGTCCCAGGAGGGGCCGCCGGCGCTGACGCTGGTCCCGGCGCCGAGGAAGGGCACGAGCCGGCGGCGCCGGGCGCGCTCGGCGAGGCTCTGCGCCTCCTCGAGGGCCGGAGCCTCCAGCTCGGGCCAGGACGTCGCGGGATCGAGTCGTCGCCTGGACTGGGCGAAGGCGTGGACGTCGGCGCGGAGGGTGACGATCGCGATGTCGACCTGGAACGCCTCGGCGGCCTCCCGCAGCACGCGGAGCTGCTGGGCGAGCACGGCGTCGCGGAGGGTCCCTGATCCGCCGCCCGCCGTCGCGAAGAGCGGCACGGCCAGGAGCGGCAGCGGCCGCCCGGTGCGCCGATCCCTCGTCGCCGTCCGCGCGGCGACCTCGACGAACGCCCGGAGGCGGCGGGCGATGTCGGCGAGTCCTTCGCTGTCCTCGGCGTCGCGCACGGCGCGATCGGGGACGGCGGTGAGGACGGGAGTGGGCTCGCCGTCGCGCGGCGCGAGCGGCAGTGCCGCCTGTCGGCCGTCCGAGAACTCCGGAGTCAGCGCGGCGCGTGCGCGATCCTCCAGCTGCGGCACCCCGCGCCAGAAGTCCGTGAACGAGAGGAAGCGGTCCGTCGGCAGGAGCCACGCGTCGCAGGCGAAGTGGAGGAGGCTTCCGCGGGTGACGAAGAGATGAGGTCGAGGCACGGCCTCTTCCTATCAGCATCGCTCAGTCGCCCGGGAGGGCTCGTTCTCCGCGTCGAGAACGAGCCTTCTCGGGCGACTCGGTGCAGAGGGCCGGGAGCCACGCGAGCATCCGATGCCGACGCGAGGCCGGCGTCAGCGCCCCAGCACCCCCGCGTACACCGCGAGGTACTCGTCGACCATCCGGTCCACCGCGAAGCGGCGGCGAGCAGTCGCCCGCACGGCCGCCCGATCGAGGAGCCCGGCCCGCTCGACCGCGGCGACCGCCTCCGACAGGGAGCCCACCGCGAACCCGGTGACGCCCTCGTCGATGATCTCGGCCATGGATCCGCGGCGGTACGCGATCACCGGCGTCCCGCACGCCATCGCCTCGACGACGGAGAGGCCGAACGGCTCGTCGAAGCCGATCGGATGCAGGAGCGCGAGCGCTCCGCCGAGCACGAGGGCGCGCTCCTCCGGCCCGACCGAGCCGCGGTAGACGACGCGCGTCCCGTCGACGAGCGGCTCGACCTCCTCGCGCCAGTAGCGCTCGTCCTGCACGATGCCGCAGAGGAGGAGTCGCCGCCCGGCCGCGGCGGCGATCCGGACCGCCTCCGCCGTGCCCTTGTCGGGGTGGATCCGGCCGAGGATCACGAGGTCCTCGCCTCCGGATCCGGCGGGGAAGCCGTCCACGTCGATCCCGTGGTGCACCGTCGCCGCGTAGTCGAGCTCGGGGGAGCGGTCGCTGTCCGAGATCGACACCAGGTGCGCGGTGCGCGGGTGCCGCAGCGCCTCGCGGTAGGCGGGCAGGATCTCGGGCCCCGAGAAGCCGTGCACCGTCGTCACGAGTGGCACGGGCCACTGCGCCGCGAGGGCGAGCGGCAGCCAGTCGAGGTGGTTGTGCACCAGGTCGAACTCGCCGGCACGGTCGAGGGCCGCCGCGGTGTGCAGCGCCTCCCAGACACGGCCGTCGCGGCCCGACTCGGCGTAGCCCGTCGGAGCGACCGACTCGAGCGCGGCCGTCGTCACGGAGTCGCCGGTCGCGAAGAGCGTCACGTCGACTCCGCGGCGGACCAGCCCCTCGGTCAGGAGGCTCGCGACCTGCTCCCACGGCCCGTAGTGGCGCGGCGGCGTGCGCCACGCGACCGGCGCGAGCATCGCGATCCGCAGCCCGGCCGCCGGGTCCCCGGGTCCTGCGGTCATCGGGCGGCGACGGCCGCGGGGGCCGCCGGGACGCTCGGCCGCGTCGGCTGAAGGCCGGCCCGCCGCACGACGAGCGAGGTGTGCAGGGCGGCGATCGTCGACTCCGCGCCCCGGTTCTCGTTGCGCCCCTGCGGCTCCAGCCCGTCATACCCGGCGCCGGAGAGCGGATCGACCATCACGGTCGCGGAGTCGTTGACCCCGTGGAACCAGGCCCAGCAGGAGGCGAGGCCCTCGCGCCAGAGCGGATCCTCGTCGAGCGTCAGGGCGCGGGCGCACGCGGCGGCGATGGCGGCGACCTCGATCGGCTGCTGGTCGAAGAGCACTCCGAGCTCGTCCGGCCCGCGGCCGGCCACGCCCGTCACCGAGAGGCGGCCGTCGCGCGATTCGAGGCCCAGCAGGAAGGCGAGGGCGGTGAAACCGCGCGCGAGCAGCGGCGGATCCTGCAGGGCCTCGCCGGCCGCCAGGAGCGCCTCGGGGACGCAGCCGTTGGCGTAGCGCAGGCGCGCCTCCGGCCAGGGCCAGGCCTGATCCGTGCAGGAGAGGAGCATCGGCGCGGCGTCGTGCAGCAGCTGGACCGCGACCAGCGAGTGCGGGCGGACGGCGACGACCTCGACCGCGCCGAGCACCGCGAACGTCATGGCGCGCAGATCCGGCGAGCGCTCCTCCGCGAGGTGGAGGAAGAGCCGCATCGCGCGGCGGCGGGTCAGCGGCAGCTCGGCGTGCGCGGCGACGACCCCCGCCGCCCAGACGCTGCGGCCCCACCAGTCGCCGAGCGAGGAGGCGTCGGCCCACTCGCCGTCGGGCGACAGCCGGTTGTGCACGGTGCCGTCCGGCTCGGCGGCCGCCTCGAGGAAGCGGAGGTACTGCTCCGTGAGGCGACGGGTCCGGAACGTCTGCTCCGGCTCCTGCGCCACCACGATCAGGGCGCGGGAGACGTCGTCGACGCAGTAGCCGTGCTCAGGACGGGGCGCATCGAGCAGCGCGTGCTCGTGAAGCCCGCGCTCGTCGGTGAGGGCGTCGAGGTGCTCGTAGGGGAGTGCCGTCGCGAGGGCGGGCCCCGCGGTCACGCCGCGTGCTCGATGCGGAGGCGCTCGACGAGATCGAGGTAGAGGCCGGCGGCCGCGGGCCAGGAGAGGGCGGCCGGAGCGGCTGCGGGGGCGGAGCCGGCGAGCACCTCGCGCAGCGCCGCGGCCATCGCGCTGGGGTCCTCGTGCGCGACCGTGCGGACGCGGCCGTTCCCGAGCAGCTCGAGAGCGTGGGGGAACTCCGTCGCGATGACCCGTCGTCCGGCGGCCAGCGCCTCGACGAGCACTCCGGAGGTGACCTGGTTGCGGGAGTCGTAGGGCAGCAGGACGGCGTCGGCCTCGGCGACCGCCGCGGCGAGCTGGGAGGGATCGAGGTAGCGGCCGTCGAGCACGACCCGGTCCTCGAGCCGCAGCTCGGCGATCAGGTCGGCCAGCGACTCCCGGTAGGCCTCGCCGGCGTGCGCGACGACCTTGGGGTGCGTCTGCCCGTAGACGGTGTAGTGGGCGGAGACGCCGGCGTCGCGCAGGTCGGCCATCGCGCGGATCCCCCACTCGATGCCCTTGCCCGGGCCGATCAGGCCCCAGGTGATGATCTGCGGATCCGCGGCGGCGGCGGGGCGGGCGGCCGCGTTCCAGACGGGGACGCCGTGGGCAATGACGACGACGCGCGAGGCGTCCACGTCGTACCGGCGCTCGAGGATCTCGGCCGCGACGGCCGTCATCACCACGACCGCGTCGGCGAGGGAGGCGACCCGCTCCAGCACGAGGCGCTGCGAGGGGGTGGGCGTCTCCAGCACCGTGTGCAGGACCACGATCACGGGCACGGCCAGCCGCTCCATCAGCGCGATCACCTCGTCGCCGTCGGGTCCGCCGTAGATGCCGTACTCGTGCTGGATGATCGCGACGTCGCAGGAGTCGAGCTCGGCGGCCGCGCGCGCGGTGCTCGCCGGGTCGCCCGCGACGAGCTCGGCCACGACGCTCGTGCCGGGTGTCGATCCGGGCACGGCGAGCTCGTCCATCACGCGGACGGTGCGGATGCCGGCGCCGTGGTCGTCGGCCAGTGCTCCGCCGAGGGCCTCGGTGAAGGTCGCGAGCCCGCACCGCGTGGGCGGGAAGGTCGACAGCAGTCCGACGGTGGTGCCGGATCGCCGGTGCGCGAGGGGGAAGGGGGACTCCATGCTGACTCCAGCCGCGGGGAGGCGGAGCCTTCCCGGGGAGGGCGGTCCGCGAACGGGCGAGACGACTGCCGGGCGGCACCCCTCGCGGAATCCGTGTCGGATCCGGTCCACGGCCGGAGGACCGGGCATGAGTAGCGTCACCCTAGTGGGGGTGGATGACCATCCGGGGTCGCCCGGCTCGAGGCTTCGCCCACCGGCCATCGGGGCGCGGTATCGGCGGGCTCGGTGACGGTCGGCGGGAACACGGGCAGGAAGTCGGCGTCGGTGGCGTCGGTGGCGTCGGTGACGGCCGACGGGACGACGGCCGCGGCGGCGTCGACGTCGACGCAGTGGCGGATCAGGAGGCCGGCGCCGCGAGTGGCGTCCTCGCGGCCGTGCCCGGCGGGGAGGACCTACTCGAGGAGGAAGGCGCGCCCGTTGATCAGCAGCGTGTCGCCGTCGGTCGCGGCGAGAACGCCGAACTCGTCGACGGAGCGGGTGGAGTCCCCGGCGGTGTCCGAGGTCGCGGCGACAGCGGGAGTGGCTGCGGCGGCGGTGAGGAGGAGCCCGCAGGCGAGTGCGGTGATCACGGTCGTGCGGTTCATCGGCGTCGTCCTTGGCGTCGTGGTGGGCCGCTTCTCGTGGAGGCGGCGGGAACTGGTTCCGAGCCTAGGGCGCCGAGCCCGTCAACGCCCTGGGTCGTTCCTTGGGTTCAGCTATGAAGTACCGTGCAGCCATGCCCTGGGGACGCCTCTACTTCGCCGTGCAGGCCCTCGGCGGCGCGGCCTGGTGGGTCGCCGTGGCGCTCGTCCCCGCGGTGCGGATCGCGACGCTCGGCAGCCTCGATCCCGTCCCTGTCGCGGCTCTCGACCTCCCGCTGTTCGTCGGCGCCTCCGCTCTGGCCGCGGCCGGGATCCGCTGGGCGGCCGTCACCGCGTCGGCCTGGACGCTCCTCGTCGCGGTCGCCCTGGCCGTCTGGGCCACCCTGACGGGGGAGGCGGGCTGGGGCGTCGTCGCGATGCTCGCCGCGGCGGGCGGCTCCGTCGTCGCGGCGTGCCTGCTCCTGCTCGGCCGGGTGCCCACGCGCTGGATCGCCTCCGGTCCCTTCTCCTTCCGCGTCGCGACCGCGGGCCGCCGGCCCGGATCGTACCTCGCCGCGACCCTCGGGCAGATCGCGGTGTTCTGGGGAGGCGCGCTGGTCGTCGTCCCGCTGGTGATCGCCGCGCTGGAGGAGCGCTGGGGCGTGAGCCTCGGAGCGGCGCCGCCCGCGGTCGTCGGCGTCGGCGTCCTGCTGCTGGTCGCGGCGAGCGCGCTCGGGATCTGGTCGGGGCTCACGATGTCGCTCCTCGGCGACGGCACGCCGCTGCCGATCGCGATGACCAACCGGCTGGTGATCGCCGGCCCCTACCGCTGGGTCCGCAACCCGATGGCGGTCGCCGGCATCGTGCAGGGAGCGGCGGTCGGGCTGCTGCTCTCGTCGTGGCTGGTCGTGCTGTACGCGCTCCTCGGCGCCGTCGTCTGGAACCAGGCCGTGCGCCCGCTGGAGGAGGCGGACCTCGCCGCCCGCTTCGGAGCCGACTTCGAGCGCTACCGCTCGCGCGTCCGCTGCTGGGTGCCCCGCCGCCCGGAGCCGCTGCCGCGACGGGGGTAGCCGCCGCCGCGGTGCGCTCGTCGAGGCGTTCCGCTCCCGCCGGGACACCGCCGCCAGGCCGGCGTCTCGCCGACGAGGGCGGTGTCTCGAGGTGACGGACGCGCCTCTCGCGACGGCTCCGCGCCTCGCCCGCCGACCCCGTCACTCCGCGGTGCGCCCGCGCCCCACCACCGCGGCGACCAGCCCCGCCGACACCGCGGCCAGCGCGACCAGCACCCCGCCCACGCCGAGCAGTCCCGCCACGAGCGGAGTCGCCAGCGCCAGCGCGACACCGGGGAGCGCCAGCCGCGCGGGCATCGGCTGGTGCTCGCCGAGCGGCGCGTGCACCGCCCACAGGGTCAGGACGAAGACCGCGACCGGCACCGCGACGGCCGCGCCGATCACCGTGTCGGACGCTTCGAGGTGGCCCGCGGTCGCGGCGACGGCCGCCTCCAGCCCGGATCCCAGCGCCGCGAGGGCCGCGAACGCCGCGAAGTGCGCGTAGCCCCAGCGGTAGGAGAGGCCGCGCCGCCGCTCCAGCAGCTCGCCGGAGGGATGCGAGAACGACAGCCACCACAGCGCGAACACGATCACCAGCCCGCAGGCCGCGACCAGCACGAGCGAGGCGCTGACGCCCGCCTCCGTCACCGCCCGCTGCACGCCCATCACCGCCGCGAGGACGCCCTCGCCGAGCAGGATGATCGTGAACAGCCCGTACCGCTCGGCGACGTGGTGCGGATGCCAGTTCGCGTCGCCCGCCCGCTGCGCCCAGAGGGGCACCGCCAGCTCGCAGGCGACCAGGAGCAGGAAGCTCACCACCCCGACCTCCTCGGGCAGGAGCAGCCGCAGCAGCCAGCCGACCTGCACGATCGAGAAGCCGACGGCGTTGCGCACGGCGGAGGTGCGGTGCTCCGGAGTGGACACGGCGACGCGGATCCACTGGCTCACCAGCGCGAACCGCATGATCGCGTAGCCGATGGTGATCGCCCGGTAGTCGCCGTCCTCGAAGCCGGCCGGCACTCCCGCCGCGAGCACCAGGACGCCGCCCATCTGGGCGAGGGTCAGCAGCCGGTAGGGCACGTCGTCGGTGTCGTACCCGGAGGCGAACCAGGTGAAGTTCATCCACGCCCACCAGATCGCGAAGAACACCATGCCGAAGGGGAGGAGCCCCTCGGCGAGGTGCCCCTCCTCGGTCGCGTGGGCGAGCTGCTGGGCGATCTGCGCGATCGCGACGACGAAGGTCAGGTCGACGAGCAGCTCGAGCGGACTCGAGACGCGGTGCGCCTCGTCGATCGCGCGCGGCTGCATCCGCACGCGGAGGGGGTGCGCGGGGGAGGCGGGCATGCGCTCATCCTGCACCCGGAGGGCCGGTGCGCGAGTGCCGCGCCCGCCTCCCGCGACCCTCGGCGCGCGCCCTCGCATCGAGCGTCCAGAAGTCGTCGCACTCGAGCGCGAGTGCGACGACGATCGGACACTCGCGGACGGCCGGACCTCGCCAGGTCGGGCGCAGTCGACACCGCGAGCAGGCAGGAGTCGCGGTACTCGCGCTCCCGTACGGCCACTTCTGGGTTCTCGTGCGCCCCGGGCGACACCCGGCGGCCCCGCGCCCGCGCCCCGCGCCGGCCCGCGCAGGACCCCCGCCTACGATGGGTCGGGATGTCCCCCGAATCCGCGCTCGCCGCCCCGACCCGCGCGTCCCCGGGCGCCCGGCGGTCGCGGCGCGGGCCGCTCCTCGGGCTCGCCCTGGTCGCCGTCCTCGTGGCGACGCGCCCGCTCGCCCCGGACGCGGCGGGCGACGCCCTCTCGGACGCGATGCGCGACTTCCTCACCCTCTCGATCAGCGTCGTCATCGAGTCGCTGCCGTTCGTGTTCCTCGGCATCGTCCTCTCGATCGCGGTGCAGCTGTGGGTGCCCGAGGCCGTGCTGCTGAGGATCCTGCCCAAGCGGGCGCTCCCGCGGCGGCTCGTGATCTCGCTGCTCGGCGTGCTCCTCCCGGTCTGCGAGTGCGGCAACGTGCCGCTCGCGCGCGGGCTGATCGTCAAGGGCCTCTCGGTGTCGGAGTCGATGACGTTCCTGCTCGCCGCGCCGATCGTGAATCCGATCACCATCGTCACGACCTACCAGGCCTTCGGCTGGGCCGACGGGATCCTCGTCTGGCGCATCGTCGGCGGCTTCGCGATCGCGAACCTCGTCGGCTGGATCTTCAGCCGCCACTCCGATCCGATGAGCCTGCTCACCGTCCGCTTCCGCGCTGCGTGCGAGGCGGGCGAGCGGCCCTCCCGCTCCCTCCGTGACCGCTCCCGGCGCAGCGTGCTGCTGTTCGCCGAGGAGACCGGGGCGATGATGCCGGCGCTGTTCGTCGGCGCCGCCATCGCGGGGCTGATCCAGGTCGGCGTCTCGCGCGATGTACTGACCACGCTCGGCGGCGACCCGCTCTGGTCGGTGCTGGCGCTGATGGTCCTCGCGTTCGTCATCTCGATCTGCTCGAACGTCGACGCGTTCTTCGTGCTCTCGTTCGGCTCCACGTTCCTGCCGGGAGGCATCATCGCATTCCTCGTCTTCGGCCCGATGATCGACGTCAAGATGCTCGCGCTGCTGCGCACCACGTTCTCGGCCGCGACGCTGGTGCGCGTCACCGTGCTGGTCGCCCTCGCCGCCGCCGTGCTGGGACTGGCGGTGAACTATGCGCTCTGAGCGCCTCCTCGCCCGCTGGAAGGGCGTCGTCCTCAGCCTGATCGGCGTCGTCTCGACCCTGTGGCTCGCGGCGACCGGCCGGCTCGGCCTCTACATCCACCCCCGCTACTTCGAGTTCTCGGTGGTGCTCGCGGTGATCGCCGGCGTGCTGCTGATCGCGGCCTTCGCGGTGGTGCCGCGAGCGGAGGAGGACGAGCACGAGCACGAGGACGACGTCGAGCACCTCCACGCCCCCACGCCCGCCCGCCCCTGGCACCGGGTGGTCGCGGTCGCGGCCGGAGTCGCGGTGATCGCCTCCGCCGCCGTCGCCCTGCTCGTGCTCCCGCCGGCCGCCCTCACCGCCTCGACCGCGACGCAGCGCGAGGTCAACACGAGCGCCGTCGACGCCTCCGTGACCGCCGCGGCGCCCACCGGCGACACGGCCTCGTTCAGCGTGCGCGACTGGGCGACCCTGCTGCGTCAGGGCGCGAGCGAGCAGTTCCTCGCCGGCCGCACGGCCACGGTGAGCGGATTCGTGACCCCCGACGCCTCCGACCCCGAGAACGTCTTCTACATCGCCCGCTTCGTCGTCACCTGCTGCGCGGTGGACGCCCAGCCGGTGGGCGTGCCGGTCTACCAGGCCGGCTGGGCCGACACCTGGTCGGAGGGGCAGTGGCTGGAGGCGAGCGGCGGCTTCGGCGCGAACCCGAGCGTCACCAGCGCCGAGGCGGTCGTGCTGGAGCCGGAGGCGCTCACTCCGATCGACGAGCCGGCGATGCCGTATGTCTACTGAGCGCGGCGCGAATCCTGAGCGCGGCGCGTCTCCTGAGCGCGGCGCGTCTCTCGAGCCCGGCGCGTCTCCCGGCGGCGGCACGTCGGCGCAGAGCGGGCGACGGGCCGGAGGCGGCGCGCGGCGGGCTCCCGGCCTCGACTCCGCAGGCGCCTCCCGCTTCCCGCGGCTCTTCTGGGCGGTCGTCGCGGTGCTCGTCCTCGCGGTCGGAGGCCTGACCGCCGCCACCGTCGCGAAGGGGCCCCGGGTCGCCTCCCTCGAGGTCAGCACCGACGGCGTGGTCGAGCGCGACGGCTCCCGAGCCCGCCTGCACCTCGACCAGGCTCTCGAGCCCGACGCGCTCGACCGCGTCCGCGTCGCTCCGGACGCCCCGCACACCGCCGAGCTCGACGGCGGCGTGCTCACCGTCACCTTCACCGACACCCTCCGCTACGCCACCCGCTACGAGATCGGGATCGACGACGCCCGCAGCGCCGCGACCGGCTCGGCCGCCGACGTCTCCGCCTCCTTCACCACGAAGGACCCCGACCTCTTCACGCTCGACCGCACCGCCGACGACCCCTCGCAGCCCGACGCCGTCCGCGTCCGCCCGCTCTCCGGAGGCGACGCCCGGGTCCTCGTCACGGCCGACCGGATCCAGGACTACGCCGTCGTCGGCCCGGTGCTGGTCGTCGTGACCATCGAGCCGGACGAGACGAACCTCCTCCGCACGGTCACGCTCGACACCGGCTCCGAGGGCGTGATCCCGCTCCCCGGCCCCGGGATCGTGCGCGAGCTGCACTCCTCGCCCGAGAAGGGCGTGCTCGGCTGGACCTTCACCGGGCAGGCGCCGTCGGGCCCGCTCGACCGCGCCCTCTACTCCTACGACCTCACCGACCAGAAGGCCGAGGCGGTCCCCGTGCTCGGGATAGACGGCGGGCCGCTGCGGGCGCGCGACTGGATGTTCGTGCCCGGCACCACCTCGGTCGTCACCCACTCGCTCGACGACACGGTGCTCCTGCTCGACCTGCTGACGCCCGGCTCGATCAGCCCGCTCGGGCAGCACGCGGAGCTGCGCGGATTCGTGCCCGGCGCGAACCGGCTCGTGGTCGCCGATCCGGAGTCGGGCTCGCTGATCGACCTGGCCGACGGCTCGGTCGAGACGCTCGCCCTCCCGCCGGCGGACGTGAGCGCGACCGCGTCGCCCGTGCAGATCCTGCTCCTCGACTCCGGGAGCTACGTCGAGCTCGAGGCCGAGTACGCGCCGGAGACGGGGGCGACCCAGTACTCCGTCGTCCGCGTCGACGCGTCCGGCACCTCGGAGGTGTTCCGCACCTCGCCGACGGGGCGCATCCGCGGCGTCTGCCTCTCGCCGAACGGGCAGTACCTCGCCGTCGAGACCGTCTCGGTGGAGGGCCGGCCGGACGACTACCCGGGCGAGCCGGGCTTCAGCGCGACCTCGACCGTGCTCGTCGACCTCGGCACCGGCGACACCGCGCGCAGCGTCAACGGACGCTCGCGCGACTGGTGCGCGTAGGGGCCGGGCCGACGACCGGCTCGTCCACCTGACTGATTGCTGGCGGCTCGGAAGTACCGGATCGTTCAGCAGATCATCGAGAACGACCAGCGCGCCGAGCTGAGCGTCGCGGACCGCACCGCCGCGTGGGCGCAGCTCGCGTTCGAGGGCGTGTCCGCCGCAGCGATCGCCAAGCGCACCGGCACCAAGACCGACGCGGTTAAGAAGGGGCTTGCGGTCGCGGAGTCCGCGACCGTCACGTCCGTTCTGCACGAGCACGAGCTGACCCTTGACCAGGCGGCGGTGCTGTTGGAGTTCGAGGACGACGCCGACGCCCGCGCGACCCTGATCGAGGTCGCCACCCACGACCCGGCCCGGTTCGAGCACACCGCGCAGACCCTCCGCGACGAGGCCGCGCACCAGGGGCTCCTCGCGGCGACCGCCGCCGAGTACACCGGCAACGGCTTCCAGATCCTCACCCGCTCCGACGCTTACGGCGACCAGGCGACGTGGACGCCGGTGCGGCAGCTGCGCGGCGAGGACGGGAAGAGCGTCACTCCCGAGCAGGTCGCGGCCGCTCCCGGCCGCGGAGTGCTCATCGACACCAGCTGGCGCGGCGAGGTCGAGGTCACCCTCCTCGTCCAGGACCCCACCGCCGCCGGATTCACCTACGCCTACGGAGCCCCCGAGCAGCCGCAGACCGAGGAGGAGGCCGAGGAGGAGCGCGCCGAGAAGTCCGCTGAGCGCAAGGTGCTCATCGCCAACAACAAGGCGTGGAACGCGGCCGAGAAGGTGCGCCGCGAGTGGATCGCGACGTTCCTCGCCCGCAAGACCCTCCCCAAGGACGCGGATCGCATCATCGCTCTCGGCCTCACCACCCACCGGTTCGCGGTGTCCTCCGGGATGACGGGCGGCAGCGACCTCGCGCACGCGCTGCTGCGCATCGAGCGCCCCTCCGGCTACCGCGCCGACGCCCTCGCAGCGCTGGTCGAGGCGAACCCCGCGAAGGCCCGCCTGGTCGCGCTGGCCGTCGTGCTCGGAGGCCAGGAGGCGCACACGAGCAAGGAGTCCTGGCGCCGCGGCGACGAGCGCACTGCCGAGCACTTCCGCCAGCTCGCGGCCTGGGGATACGCGCTCTCCCCGGTCGAGCAGGTCGTCACCGGCGACAGCACCCCCGCCGACGCCGCAGGGCTCAGCTAGCCCACCCGGCGGGGACCGGCTCGCGCCGGTCCCGCCCCTCCTCTTCTCCCACTGCTGCACAGGAAGGCCTGACCATGACCACCACGACCACCGCACCCCGCCCCGCCCACCGCTTCGACCCGTACCAGGAGTGATCGACCTCGAAATCGGATCGCTCCGCTCCCAACTCGGCGCCCACGGTCAGCCGAAGCACCAGCATCGCCTGCACGATCCACCTCACCCGCAAAGGGGACTTAGTTAGACCGTCTAGAAAATCTAGGCTGTGACCGCTCGATCGGCGATCCCTGGCTGCTGGTCGTTCGAGGTTGGCGCGCGTTCGGCCAACCGGCAGCGAGGGGTGCACCGACCCGAACGGTTGCACCCCTCGCTGTAATTGTGAAGCCACCAGAGCCCGTTGACGAGAGGGCCCGGAGGCGCCGAGACATTTTCGAGGGTCGATGCCGGTGAGGGTCAGGCGAAAGCGCTGCCCGCCAGCGGATGCGCGAGCAGGATCCCCGCGATGAGGACGAGTGCGGCGCTCGGCAGCACGAACTCGACGGGGCGTTTTCCGTGGCGGCTCAGCGCGGAGGGCGCCAGATGGATGAGCACGCCGACCGTGAGCAGGGCGGCGCACGTGAGAAGACCCCATCCGCCGATGAAGAGCAGACTGACTCCCGGGCCACCCGACTCGGGGATCCCGTACCAGACGGCGTCCGCGATCCAGAGTGTCGCGGCGGCGACGCCGGTTGACGCGAGAGCGACCCAGGACACAACGGAGCTAGAGCCGGTCGAGGTCGACCTCCTGGTGTCCACCTGCCGAACGCTAGGGCAGCCGACGGCGCTGGACAACGAAGCCGGAATGAACAAGAGGTGGACGTGAATCCGTCCGGCGACGGACGGCCGTGCCCCTTCAAGGAGTTGCCGGTGGACTCCCGAGCGCAGCGTCGTCGTGTCTCGTTGCCCTGCGGTCGGGGATCGAGGAGCGGGGAGGGGGAGGCGCCGGCTGGTGGACCGACAGGTCGGCTTCGCTTGCAGTTCCCGCAGCGGAGGATCGCCATGCTCACCGGCGGTGCCGACTCGCTGCCCGTGAGGGGAGCTCTCTCTGAGCTGGCGGATGAGCCGATCGGCGATCGGGTTCAGCCGGTGAGCCGGCGGACCTGTTCAGCGGAGAGCTGGCGGTCGGCGAAGAGCGCGACTCGTGCGGTCGGGTCTGGGCTGTGCGCGTCCGGACCCTCCCATCTGAGCGCGAGGCCGAGTCGCTCGATGGTGCGGCGGGAGCGTGCGTTGCGTTCTGCGACGACCGCGGTGATGGGCAGCTCCGGTCGGAGGCGGTGGGCGAGTTCGATGCCGGCGAGGGCGACCTCCTGCGCGTAGCCCTTGCTCCAGTGGTCGGGGTGGAGGGTGAACGCCACATTCCAGGCTGCATCGGAGAGCAGAGTGCATCCACCCATTCCGATCAGATCACGGCTGTCGATGGGGGAGTCGCGCCGGCGGATCACCCAGCTGCTGAGTCCGTCCCGTGTCCACTGGGTCCTTCGATACGCGATCACGGCCCGGGTCTGATCGGCGGAGAGATGGAGGAGGAGCGGATCCTCTTCCGCGATCCGCGGATCGGTGTAGAGGCGGAACAGCTCGTCCAGGTCGGTCTCGGCGGGCCGGCACAGTCGGAGCCGGTCGGTGAGCACGTCGAGGTCCCGTGGGGCACAGGCCTGTCCGTCGCTCACGCTCATGGGATGAGGTTGCCATGACCCGACCGCTCGACCAGCGTTGAGTGCGCATGTGATCCGGTCGCGCGAGGTGGCCCGTACGGGGATCGGTGGCCGGAGGTCCTCAGTTGCTGACGTGGTCAGAGTCCGCGCGTACTCGATCATCGGATGACCACCGAGCGGATGCGGCGCGGGATCCCCGTGAGCCTCGAAGCCGGACGCCTTGTAAAGCCCTTCCGCCCGATCGTTTCCGGCGCGGACGTGCAGCTTCAGGACGAGGTAGCCGAGCTGAGAGGCGGACTGGACCGCGTCGTCGAGCAGTGTCCGGCCGAGCCCGCGCCCTGTCTCGCTCGGTGCGACGGCGAGCAGTTCGAGCAGCGCACTGTGTCGGCCCGGACCATCGCCCGTGTCGACGGTGAGAGCGAACCCGAGGGGATCCGAGCCGATGACGGCGAACCGAACGAGAGGCCGGTGGAACTTCGCTCGAGCCCTCTCGGCGACCGCGTCGTCCTGACTGCATCCGTCTCGTGCTCTGAGTGCCTCCAGCCAGAGGTCGATGCAGGGCCCGCGATCGTCAGGCGAACCGGCTCGGATCTTCATGCGCTGAGGCTATCGAGGCAGCCATCGGACATGTTCCGAATCCGAGTCGCGTCCTCGTTGTGGGCGCCGGCTCGCCGGCTGACGCTGGACAGCAGCTCGCCGAGGCGTGGTCGTGTCACCGAACGAGACGTCGGGCGAAGGACCGGCACATGCTCCGAGGGGCGGGCGTGCGCGAGGAGCGATTCGTACAGTGGAGGTATGAGTGTGATGAAGGAGAAGGGTACCGCGCGGCGGAGCGGACGAGGGTGGACGCGGGCTGCGTTCGTGCTGGGCGTTCTCGCCGTCGTGTCCTACGCCGTCGGATACCTGGCGGTGGCCCACCTGTGGGTGGGCGATCCCCTGGTCATCGGAGTCGCGACCACGCTGCAGTACCTTCTCCCGCTGGCCGGCGTCCTCGTCGGTCATCAGGCGCGACGACACGTCGGTCCTCGCTGGGAGTCGACGGTGGGACTCGTGCTCTCCTACCTCTTCCTGGCCTTTGCCGTGGTGCCGGTCGTCATCGGCTTGGCCGGACTGCTGCTGGCACGCTGATCGATCGACGACCCGGATCATTCAGCGGTTCACGCGATTCGCGGCCGTCTGAACGATCGGCAGCTTCTTCGCACGAAGGGTGGCGGCGAGGAGCCGGCCGAGGAGGGAAGCGATTCCTGCCGTGACTGCATATTCCGTGATGAGGCCCGCGGAGGAGGGCCAGGTCGCGTTTCCCGACGCGAGTACCAGCGCGGTGGAGGCGGCGGCGCCGATCGCGAGTCCCAGACCCAGGAACGCGGCCGCCTGCCCGACGCGCGGGGTGCGGCGTGTCCGCCGGTCGAGCCAGAGACTCGAGGGAAGCCACAGGAGTGCGCCCGCGACAGTGAACGCAGCTGCCGTGCCCGCGATGAGCCCTGCTGCGGACCCGCCCGATACATCCCAGCTGCCCACAGTTCGCAGCAGCGCAAGGACCGCAACGGCAGGCCACGCCAGAATGCCCCATGCCAGTTCTCGTGCATCCATGAGCATCAGGATCCGGCACGTCGGTGAACACGCCATGAATCAGAACGTCCAGCACTCCACGATCATGTGTTCCGTAAGGGGATCGTTGAGCGGCAGAGGGGGCGCTGCGCTATGTCGTCGCTCGGTCTTCCGGCGACTCGGTGATGAGCTCCTGCTTGCGTTCGGCTCTGAGCGCGACGACGGTTCCCGCGAGAGCGAGTGCGGCGGCTGCGGTGAAGAGGGCGGTGGCGTCCCACCTGTAGTGACGGATGGTGATGCCTGGTGAGGTCTCGCTGGCTGCGTAGGTGCAGGACAGTCCGAGCGGGTAGAGGATCTTCTCGCCCGACACGCGGCTGGAGTAGAGATCGATCCCGTCGGGGTACTCGCTCTTCTGGCACTGCACGGCGGCCGGTTCCCAGCCGGTCTGAACCCAGCCGATCGTGTGTGTGAGAAGGGCGACTGGGGTCCCGACCACCATCGCGAGGATGCCGAGCGTCTTCGCGGTCCGCAGTTCCAACCCGTCAGAGTAGGGCGGACACCACCCACCACGCGCGTCCCGCAAGGGGATGGTCGACCGGACGGCCGGTAGGGGTCGTTCTCACATGCTCGTCCGCGCGGTCGACGTGAGGAACGGGGTGGTTAGTACCGGCGGATAGAGACGTTCTCACCGAGGCTCGTCCAGTCGAGGCCATCAGCGTCGTCCGGACCGGCGCCATCGGTGTGTATCTGAACGACCCATGCTCCGTTCAGCGACAACTCATCCCCGCAGCCGCTTCCGTCTTCGTTGTCGCCTTCTCCGTCCACGATCACGCACCGGCCTCCGGTCGTGATCTGCGACCCGATCCAGACGTCCAATCCGTCGGCTGAGCCGACGTAACGGATCGAGGCGGGGTCGTAGCCGTCTCCTACAGTGCCGACGTCGGGAAGAGCGTCTCGCTCGTCTTGTGCCCGCTTGAAATCGGAGTAGGCCTCGGTGTCGGGGCCGGAACACCCGGCCATGAGCGTCGTCGTGAGCGCCATCACTGCGGCTCCGGTCACCCACCTCAGGCGCGTTGTCGATTCCACCGCATCCCCCTGTGCCTCGTCAGCACAACGTACCGCGCTGCGAAGGAGAGGAGCGCTGGCACTGTAACGATGGGTCTTCTTCCGAGTCTCGCACCCACGGGAGAGTCGATGGAGCGTTCCGTATGGGGATCGGTCTCCGGGACAGATCCGACCCGGATGGACCAGTGCGCTCCTGCCGTTCACTCGCTGGTCCGAGAGTGATGGTGTGCAGACACCGTCGCTCAATGCTTCCGCCGTGATCGCGGGCGTAATCACTCTCCTCGCCCTCGTCGCGGGCGTCTTCCTCGACGGATTCACGTTTGCGTGCAACGAGTCCCTTCCTCCTCAGTGCACGGGGTTCCACGTCGCGTGGCCGGCTCTGTGCTCTGTCGCCCTCGCGACCCTCGTTCTCCTGGTCGTAGCGATGCGCGTCAGCACGCGCTCCCACGCTCGATGGAGGTCGCTGCTGCTCGCCTTGGGGGTCGTCGGCGCCGTCACCAGCTGGGTTCTGGCTCTGCGTACCGCCGTGATCGTCGGTTGAGCAGACCACGGCACGTTCCGTATAGAGATCATTGACCGGTCAGCCATCGATCTTCTGAGGTATCGGACGAGCGGTCGGATGGACCGAGGGGGTGGGGTCGTATGGCGGAGTCGTGTCCCGAGGGGAGTCGAGGGACGCCAACCCCAGGAGGGTGATCGTCGCCACAAGAGCGCAGGCAGCAGTGATGAGCGCCGCGAGCAGTAGCCGCTCAAGGGTGCGCATGGCACGAGGTTATGGCACGAGGTGAGCGGCTTAGGCCGTTCCGCGCGCATACCGTATGGGGATGGCTAAGCGGGCCGCACGTCACTGCTGACGTCTCCCGGCTTTCGAACGGGCTGTCCAGTGGTGGGGGAGGTCCTCGGACGGAGGAGGGTCCGCAACGACGGTCAGTCCGCGGAGGTAGCGGTCGCCGGTTTTGACCAGTGTGATGGTTCGAGGTTTGTAGCCCAGCGGCTCGGGGTGCCAGTTGGCGTTCGAGTCGACTTCCCAGAGGTAGAACCATTTCCGGGTGAGCTCGTTCGGGACACCCACCCAGAGCGGACCCCGCGGCTTCTTGCGTTCGATGGAGAGCAGGACGCCCGGTTGGAGAAAGGTCGCCAACATGCCCGAGGTGCTGTCCAGATCCATCGCCGGCCTACCTGCCGGCGGCCGCGGCGGCCACTCGGGCCGTGTTCTGGAGAAGCGGTGCTCCCAGGTCTCGTATGGACGCGCGCGACTGATATCGGTCAGGAGGATCGCGGCATAGCCGTCGAAGAAGCCCCCGGTCGTCATCGGTGTGACGAGGGTCCATTTGCGACCGACTCCGACGACGAACCCTTCGATCGTCTCGTCCCTCTTCGAGCCGCGCCAGATCCGGACGGCCTCGTTCCCCGCCCAAGCTGAGAGCAGCACTTCACGGATCTTCTTCTGCTTCGACACCGGTCTAGTCTCGCGAACCCGAGTGACTTATGTGCGTTCCGTATGGGGATCGCTCTCCGGAACTATTCCAGGAGCTATAGACGTCGACCCTGAGTGCTCATCACGTCATCTACTCATCTGAGTTCTGGTCGGCGCGGGTCCGTAGGGTACGGCAGCGCTCAGCCTACGGACGGGACCGCCCGCGCCCGCCGATCCATCGAAGGATGCCGATCGTGACGACCGAGACGACGGCCACGAGGAGGAGGAAGGGAAGGGCGCCCAGAACCAGGAACAGCACGAAGCTGTCTCCACCCTCGAACCCATCCACGAGTGCAGCCGGGGCTCAGGAGGAGTTAGGAAGCCGGCGTGAGCGGCCCGGTCGTGAAGTCACTGCGACCGTCCCCGCCACAGACCTGGAAATCGGAGGGCGTGTCGATTCCCGGGCCGGCGCCGTCCGAGGTGACGAGCACCCGGACAGTCGTCGCGGTCGTCGGCGTGCAGTCGTATGCGCCGACCGCCGAGAGCTGGCCTTCCGCCTGCGCCGAGTCACCCGGAGCGAGAGCCCCTGGGAACGCTTCCGCACCCGAGGTGCCGGCGGTGGTGAGCTGAGTGCCATCGGCGCCGAACATCAGAACGCCCGGCCACCCGAAGTACGAGCACGCCTGATCCGAGGCGTTCGTGAGCACGATCGCGAACCCTTCCTGGCCCGCCCCGGAAAGATCGGGCCGGTCCTCCACCGTGGCCGTGAGCTGCGAGTCCTGGCACGGGTCCTCCGGCCACACCGGACCGGCCGCTGCCGCATCCGGAGTCGCCGTCGGCGTCGGAGCGGCGGAGGTAGTCGGCGTCGAGGTGACGGTCGCACTCGACGCCGGTGTGGCAGCCGAGGTCGATGCCGGGCCCCCCGCCGTCGAACCGGCGCAACCGACGAGCGCGAGCACCGGAACGGCGAGCAGCAGGGCGAGAGTCGAGCGGGAGGTCCGAGTCGTCATCATCTGGCGAATCTACCCTCGACCGCTTAGTCCCAGTGCGAAACGACGGGCGGCGGGACTTCCTGCTCGTGGTTGAGCACCCGAAAAACGATCGCGAGGACGACGCAGACGCCAGCACCGAGGAGTGCAGCAGCGGCCCCCACCGTCATCCACATCGGCTGGACCGCCGAACTGTCCGCGCACAGAGGATTCCACAAGAAGCTCTCGGAGCTGGAGTCGCTGCCGCGGACCCGACAGGCCTCTCCCGGATACCACATGTAGAGCGAGGACATCAACCCGAGAGCGGCGGCGAAAACGGTGAAGAGCACAGCGAAAATGAGCGGAATCACGTGATCCGGCCGAGGAGACTGTCCAACGCTCACCGGAACATTCTGCACCGAGCGGGCAGCGGCGAAGTGGAACTCGTCTGAGACGATCAGATCGAGTCGGAGGATGGTCCACCTCGTCAGATCTATCGTCCGTACGCAGGCCCAGCCCGGACGCTCATCGCTTCACTTACTCATTTGAGTGCAAGGTGACGTCGTAGCCGAAGGGGGATCGTCGTCAACGTCAGCACGTCAACGCGAACCTGATCACCTGGGCGCCGATACTCACCGTGATGATGGCGGCGAACGCGATGAGGGGGGAGGTCGGAGTTGAGCGCGCTCTGGCTCTCTTCGAGAGCAGGAGGACGCTGGACGCTCCGAGGGCCCAGGAGGGTGTGGTGAAGGCTGCGATCAGAAGCAGCACGGGGCCACCGGATGGAGGAGGGCCCGGGTCGTCCATCTGCCCGATACCCATGAGCCCTGCGATGAGGATCGCGAGTCCGGTGAAGGAGATGACTCCGAGGATTGCCGTGAGTAGGAGTGCGTACCCCTGCGCGGATCCGCCTGATTCTGTGGTCTTTGCTGCTGCCAAGACAGCCCCTCCGAGGGCGAGTAGAGCGCCGGCGTACCAGAGCACTCCACCGAGTGGGATTTCACTAGGTCGGCACTCCGTCATCGCAGGCGACCCGAGGGTCAGCGTGCCAGCACCGGCCTGAACGAGAAGGGCGAGGACAGCAACAAGAACGATTGCAACTCCGCCAACAACACGACTCACGCGCACGCGCTCCTCGTGCCGTTGGTCCGCCATGAGCCCGAGGGTAGCTGCGACATCGACACCCACGCATCAGCCGTCCCATTTGGGGATCGTTCACCGGTACACGCAGACGCGACACCGAGCGCTGTCGTTACTCGCGGACGCATGCACATCGCTTCGCGCCATCCCGGCACTCGTGCAGACGACCGTGGGCATTCAGATGTTCAAGGTCCCCTGCACAGCCGACGCGAACGCCGCCGAACTGTTCCACAAACGGACCGTCCTTCGGGCGTTAGGGGGCCACTGGAAATTTGTGCAGCGTCGTCAGCTGCTCTGGCGAATCAGATGATCTTCTCGGCCTCGCGGAGCACTTGATCGACGTCGGCGCCGACGCGCCACCGCTCAGTAGGCGGCGGCAGCTGCTCGCTGGCGGGTCATCCACACTTCCCGTACGCCGTCCTCGATCTTCGCGTCGCCGGCGATGAACCCGTGCCGGCGATAGAAGGCCTGCGCCCGAGGGTTGGGGTCAGCCACCCAGAGCCCTGTACTCACGTCCGGGTCAAGGACGGCCTCGAGGAGCGCCGCGCCGCCTCCTCGGCCATGCACCTCGGAGAGCGTGTAGAGAAGGTACAGCTGCTCGGCCACGCCGGAAAATCGGTCGAGCGCGGGTCCAGCCATCGCTACACCGACAACAGCGCCCTCGAGCTCCGCGATGGCGATCCTGTTTCCCGCGTACAACGGGTCGGTGAGCGCGGCCGTCCAGAAGTATTCACGCTGGCCGAGTAGTGCGGGGTCATCGAGCACGGCGTCGCTCATCACGCCGCGGTAGGTCTCCTTCCACGACTGCACGTGAACGCGAGCGATCGCCCTCACGTCCTCTGGTGACGCCCTCCGCACCAGCACTCCTGACTCCATGAAGAGAGAGTAGGGGCGTGACCTCGTGGGTGCGCCGTTCCGTCAGGGGGTGGCTCATTGGAGCGTCTGAGCGCCGATCGTCGTCGTTCCGCCATCCGCGTTCTCGATGGTGATGCGTCCATCGAGGAGAAGGGTGTCGTCGGTACTAGGCCACCAGGCGGACCACCACCCGTTAGAGATGGTCGCCGCGACCTCATGACCGTCCTCGGTCAGCGTGACGCTGGCGACGTCCTGTCCGACCTCGCCCGCGGCGAAGCCGTAACCGTCCGGTGAGAGGTGCCCTCCTGACGCGAAGAGTGTGACCGAGTCGGATGAAGGAGCCTGTGTGGCGTTGCCGGGGCCGTCGAGCAGCAAATACATCGGGATGGTGGCGCTTTCTCCGACGCACCAGGCCACGTAGGGACCGCTCTCGACGAGCACTGATTCGACGGTGCCCCGTGTGTCCGCCGACACCACGTCAGCTGGCTCGGAGGTGTTCGAGTTGGCGTCAAGGGTGTCGATGCAGTTTTCAAGGACGGAGGAGCTGCCTGCGCCTGCCTCCGGTTTAGGCGTCCAGCTCGCCAGGCCCGAAGGGGAGATCCCCCCTGCGCTCAGCGCCACCGTGCTGACGGGAGCCGCTGGACGACCGGCGATCGCCGCGACGGCGACGAGAGACGCAGCGAACCCGAGCGCGCACACGCCCACGATCAGCCGCCGGCGGATATCCGTCCTCGGGCTCTCGTGGGGTGTTGTCTCGGACTCGATGCTGACGAGGATGCGTTCGTGGAGTCGCTCCGCGTCGGCCGAGTCGTCTCCTCGGCGTGCGGGGTCGGCCCGCTTGAGGGCGTGCAGTTCGTCGGTGGGCATCATGAGAGACCTTCCGTGGGGAGCGTGGTGAGCCGCGCGCGGCTCGGCCGGGTCGGGTCGAGGATCGCCGCGTACCTCTTCTTCGCCCGCGACAGGCGCATCGAGAATGCGGCACGACTGCACTCGAGCACTTTCGCCGCCTCCGCGTCCGAGAGGTCCTCCCAGACGTGCAGGGCGAGCACCTCCTGGTCTGCCTCGGACATCGATCGCAGCGCGTGGAGCGCATCGATCTCGGCGGAGCTGTCGGCATCGGCTGCGCCCGGTAGCCAGACGCGCTCAGCGACAAGATGCTCGCGCGCCTCCCGCCGGACGGCGTTGCGCAGAACGTTCAAGGCCGTGGCGAAGAGCCAGGGACGCGGATGCGCGGGAAGGTCCCCGCGCCGGCGCCACGCGATGAGGAACGTCTCGGCCACCACGTCGTCCACAAGCTGCTCCGGGGCGCGACGCCGGACGTAGCGAATCAGGTCGTTGAAGTTCGCCGCGAACAGCTTCTCGAAGACGTCGCGATCGCCCTTCTCCACGTTGCACCCCCTCGGCCCCTCACTCAGTACATGTCTGCACGACGAGGAGTTGCAACACGACGAACCCGCAGCGTTGCAAGGACGCTCCGGATCGTCCCGAAAGGGGATCGGTCAGCGGTTCACCGGCGCTGGCGGTGAGCGCTGATCGAGCAGAGCGCGGATCCGCTCGTAGGATCTGTTCGTGGCATCGGCCGAGTTCGCGAAGCGCAGCGCCGAGGCGATCGTGCTGTACCCAGCCGTCGACTACCGCGCTGAGGTCGCCATTCGAGCGCTCGCGCCCGACTACCCCCGCCTCAGCCGTAGCCAGCACCCGCTGATCCTCGGTACCGCGGAGGGCCTGGAGTTCTGGGACGACCGCAACCAGGCGGAGCCGGGCGCGGTGCTGCCGTGGAGCCGCGTCGTCGCGATGAACGGCCCAAGCCCCATGTCGCGCCTCGGCGGACTACGCATCCGGGTGCGACACGGAGAACGCGCACTCACCGCGGAGATCCCGCTGCGCCCCGGCGGCGCCGGTGTGCAGCACCTTCCCGCCGTCACTGTCTCGGTGCTGGCGAACCGACTCCGCCTCCTCGCATCGACGGCCGGAATGGCTGAGGACGTGGCAGAAATCAGGCCCACCACCGTTCGGCTGCTCCCCGGGGTCGACTCGACCGGATACACGGCCCGAGCCGGCTGGGTGGCTCTCGCCGGTACGGCGTGCATCGTCCTGTTCCTCTTGCTGTTGTGGCTCCTGCCGCTCGACGTCCGGCAGCAGCCTCTTGCCGCCGTTCCGCTCTATGGCTTGATGGCCGCCTTCTTCGTCAGCATCGTCGTGGCCCTCGTCCTTAATCGATACGGCAGCGTCCGCCTCGAAGAGGAGACGTCCGCCGGCTACCGCATCACGGGCGCCCCATGGCCGGTCGGCATCCCACTGGTTGACCGCCGAACAGGCGACGTCATCCCCAACCCCGAGGGCACGGCACCTCCAGGCACCGTCTGATCTCGACTCAAAAGCCCTCAGAGTTCGGGAGTTCCTAGCTGCCCGTCCCTAGAGACTCGCCCGAGGCTGTTGGCCGACCCGTTAGGGGATCGCTCAGCGGGTCGCCGTGATCCGTGCGACGGGACGTCAGGAACGACGTTCGCGGCGCCAGAGGATGGCACCCGGTGCGGCGATCACAGCACCGGCTACGGCCGTTTGGCCAAGCGGACACGCCGCGATCCCGGGCGGCTAAGACGCAACCGGTAGAGCTTTTTGGGCGGTACTTCGGTGCGGTGGCCGGGTGGGGTCAAAGACCGAGGTCGATGCGCCGTCCTTGGCCCATGTCGCCGTCGGGGTCGTTTGCGGTGGCGTAGACGCCGGTGGGTACGCCGGGTAGTTGGGCGACGTCGCGTGCGATCGCGAGGAGTTCCGGTTCGGTGGCGCCGTCGAGGAAGAAGAGGTACTCCGGGTCGCCATCGAGGGTGGCCCATTCTTCGCCGTCGTCATACTCCTCGCCGGGACCGTCGAGGGTGGCGAGGTGGTTCTGGACGTCGTCGATCCAGGGGTAGGGGTATTCATCAGCCGATATCGAGGGGTCTGCGACGAGGGGGATGTGGATCTCGATAATCAGCTCGGTCATTCCATGAGCTTCAGGCATGAACCGTCAGGGAAGCAACTGCGGCTATCGAACGCGGCGGGCACGTTCGTAGCACCGGTAGAGCAGGATCGCGCCGACGGCTGACACGACGAGTCCGATCAGAAAGCCCACGACCAGGACCGGGCTGAGCTGGCCCCCGGTCTGATTCAGGTCCGCACGAACGCCGGCCCGAAACCCCAACGCCGAGCAGATTAAGGCGATCACGACACCCGACGCGAGCAGGCTCAAGCCTTTGAGTACTTCCACCATGACCACCCCCGGTCGTGAAGCTACCGCAGATTCTTCCACCCCGAGACCGCCTGGTCCCGTATGGGGATCGTGCACCGGACGGATTCGTTAGGGGTTCTCGCTCGCCGGCCCTTCTGTGTCAGCGAGGAAGGCGGCGGCGAGTCGAGCGACCTTCTGGCGGTATCGCTCGCCGGCTCCGATGCCTCGCGCGTCGAGCTCGTCATCGACCTCCACAAGCGGCTGCGCAGCTGCCGGTCCGTCGTGACCGATCCGGTCGTGCACCCAGGATGAGAAGGAGCGGAGATCCCAGTCGCCGGTGAGGAAACGACGGCATGCGACGCGCAGCGCGAGAAGCGGGATCTCCTCACCGTCCCGATCCAATGGCCGCGCGCCCGCTTCGATGAGTGCCGCCGAGCTGAGGTCGAAGACGTCGGCGGGAGTGGCGCTGGAGTAGAGGGACGCGAGAGCGACAAGGGACTCGCTGTCACTCCCTGCTGCGACGAGATTCGCTGCCAGAGCGATCACGTCTCGGGGCTGGACCAGCCCGAAGAAGAGAGCGGCTGTCGTTTCGCGCAGGGTCGGGATCGAAGGGTCATCACGGTCTTCTGCATCGTCTCGCATCCGACCTCCTCCGACCAGTCGCTCGCTGCCGCCCCGCGCTGCTGTCGCGGCGGCGGCGTCAGCGCGACTCGACACGTCGATCGGAACCGGTCGGTGACAGGTCGGCCCGTGGCTGAACCCGTGCTCGAGCTCGTAGACGCATTCCGAGCAGACGTGACCGCCGGCCGGTCCGGCATCCGCGACTTGCTCCACCCACGGGTGAGAGCACGCGCAACAGGCCTCAGCGAGCAGGGAGCGGAACCGAGCGCGGCGCGAACGGCGCGCGTCAGCTCGCGGGCGCCAACGCGAGAGGCCGAACATCCCGTGAGCGTAGCGAGCGCATCGCCACGCCGTCGCGCGCTCCGCCGTGCTTCCATCGCTTCTGGCGTCCCGTAAGGGGGTCGTTCACCGGTCGCTTGAGGCGCCGATGCTTGTTCCGTCTCCCGCAGCACGGCAGGTCCGGTCAGCTCGTGGGGAGAGGTGTCGGAGATGCGGTGGTGTGCTTCGAGCTGGCGACCCATGCTTCGCCATCCCAGCTGATCCACACTTCGCACGCACTGCGCGCGGCGGCTCCAGAGCGGGATGCGCCGGCGAGGTAAGCGTGGGCAGAGGTCGGCACGAGCTCATCGAACACGTCGAACTGCGTATCCGTCGCTGATACGTCAGCACAGGAATCGAGGATCCCGGAAGCCTGTTCCTCCGACGTCGCGCCAGCGGCAGCACGGATCGCTTCGACATCCCCGGTCAGAACGCCCGGCTCGAGAGCCGTGAGCGTGGAGCGCGCGGAGCCGGCGGGTGGTAGCGAGCTCTGCGCGGTCAGCAGGAGGGCAGCCGCACCTCCTGCTGTGATCACGAGCGCTGCTGCGCAAGCAAGGACCACGAGGCGACGTTGATTCATGTCCACAGTGAACCGCATCACCGGGCGGGGCGGATCACGTCTCGAAGGTGATCGCTGAGCGGGCGTCCGATAGGGGGTCGTCATCCGGCCGCCCAGGATGGCCGCGCATGAGACCGGAATCTCGCGGCGCTGTTTGTCGCAATAGACCCGCCCGATGAGATGCCCGATGGTGGGGCGTCAACTGACACACTGAGCGCACGGTCGCTCGTGGGATACGCCCGCGTCTCAACCGACAAGCAGGATGCGACCGCTTAGCGGGACGCGCTCCGGGCGGCCGGCGTCCCATCCGATCGGATCTACGCCGACTTGGGTCTGACCGGCCGGAACCGCGAGCGTCCCGCGCTACGAGAGGCGCTGGCTGCGTGCAACGCCGGATCGACTCTGCTCGTGACGAAGCTCGACCGGCTCGCGCGGTCCATCACAGACCCTCGCGACATCGTTGATGAGCTGACCCGCCGCGGGGTGAAGCTCAGCATCGGGGGATCGGTCCACGATCCGGAGGATCCGATCGGCCGGCTGCTGTTCAACGTGCTCGCGATGGTCGCGGAGTTCGAGGGGGATCTGATTCGTGCCCGCACTCGTGAGGGGATGAAGGTCGCGAAGGCCAAGGGGCGTCTGCCTGGCCGTCAGCCGAAGCTGTCGCCGAAGATCGAGGCGCATCTGGTCGCAGAGCATCGTGCCGGGAACTGCACCGCTGCCGAGTTCGCGGCGGAGTTCGAGGTCGCGCGGTCGACGGTCTATCGGGCGGTGCAGCGGGCTGATGCGCGCGCCGCTGGCGCTGTCGCCCTGGCGCCACCGACGGAGGGCGCATGATGTCGGGGGCGGAGAGGGTACCTGCGCTGGTGCCGGAGAGGGTGGAAGTGCTGCCCGGTTGGTCTGCGCTTACACGTGTTCTCAGCACCGGGTGGGGAACTCTCGCCCAGGCGATCGCCTGTATCTGGCTCTTCGTCGGGTTCGCGGTCCTTCCTCCGGGATCGCGTCTGCCCCTTTTCGTGCAGCTGGTGCTGTTCTTCGCCGCTCTCGCTTGGTCAGTGATCTGTCTCGCGATCGGCACGTCCAGGGTCACCGGTGAGAAGGAAGCCGGTTACACGACCCTGGGGCTCGGGCGCATCACGGTTCCTGCGGTTGATGCGAGAACGGGCGTCGTCCTGCGGGCGGCAGGCGAGCCGCACTGCCGACTCGTCGACCGGGTCCGGCACTCCACCACCGACGCGTCCGCCCCTCAGTCGAACCGCGCGCCCTCCGGCCGCGGCGGCAGCACGAACAGGATCAGCAGGAACACGTAGCCGGCGATCGGCACGAGGATCGCGAGGATCCACAGCCCGCTGCGGTTCACGTCGTGCAGCCGCCGCCAGATCAGCGAGAGCGACGGGAGGAACGTCGCCAGGGCGATCGCGCCCGCGGCGAGCGACACCCAGAAGGTCTGGAACGGCGCGCCGCTCGGGTACGGGGTCAGCGTGAAGTCGAGGCGCCACGGACCGCCGTCGGCCAGCTGCAGCAGCCCTGTGAGGACGCTGCCGAGGAGGATGATCCACCAGTACTCGGCCCGGCTCGCCCTCCCGCGGAAGCGGAGGTAGTTGCCGAAGAAGCGGCGGAGCGCCGCCATCGGCGGAGCCCCGTAGTAGGGGAGGGCCAGCGGCGGCTCGAGGGTGCTCGGGCTCATCGGGTTCCGTCTCTCATCCCTCGACCGTATCCCCTGCTCCCCGCGGCGCAGCGTCGGCCGTGCGGACGACATCCCGGTGTTCGCGCCGGAGGAACGCCGCTGCGTTCACGAGGCCGGAGGCCGCCGTGTTCACAACGGAGGAAGAACGTTCCAGCTCGACCGTGAACACGCGGATCAGCGCGCGCCGGAACGCGTTCTTCCTCCGTTGTGAACACGATCAGCGAGTAGGGACCGCCTCCGCCCGCACCGCCGCCGTCGCCCGGGCGTCGACGATCAGGCTGACGACGAGCCCCACCGCGACGATGACGATCGCGACCCACGGCAGCACGTCGAGCCCGCTCGCGTCGATCGCCAGTCCGCCGACGACCGCGCCGCCGCCGATGCCGATGTTGAAGGCCGTCGTCTGGAGCGCCGCGGCGAGGCTCCGCAGCTGGAAGGAGGAGGTGCGCAGCATCCGGGTCTGCAGCATCGCCGGAATGCCGCCGAACGCGATGTTCCAGATCACCGCGGCGACGACCACGGCCGTGGCGGCACCGGTGCCCGCGGCGACGGCCAGGCCCGCGAGCGCCAGCACGACCGCGATCGCGGCGACCACGAAGCCCGAGCGGGGGAACCGGTCGGTCGCGAAGCCGGCCAGGACGAGTCCGACCGCCCCTGCGCCGCCGAACGCGAAGAGCACGAGCGGCACCGTGTCGGGGGCGAAGGAGGCGTTCTCGAGCCAGGGCGTGATGTAGGTCGAGAGGGTGTTCTGGCCGATCAGCACCAGCAGGATGACGACGCAGACGCCGATGATGCGGGGGAGCGTCCGGTCCTTCCGCGCCGGCAGGCGGATCTCGCCGGTCCGCAGCGGGATGTGGTGGTCGACCGCGGGCAGGAACTTCACCACGATCAGCGCGAGCACGAGCACGACGCCGCCGAGGATCGCGAAGGTGGGCCGCCAGCCGAACGCGTGCCCGAGCGCCGTGCCCAGGGGGACGCCGAGGACGAAGGCCGCGGATCCGCCGCCCGCCGTGATCGCGGTCGCGCGGCCGAGCTGCTCCGGAGCGACGAGGTGCGCGGAGTAGGCGGCGACGATCGCCCAGAAGAGGCCGTGGGCGAGCCCGCCGAGGATGCGCGCGCCGATGAGCAGCCCGAAGGTGGGGGCGAGCGCGGCGAGGACGTTGGCGACCGCGATGGTGCACAGCGCCACGAGGAGGAGGCTCTTGCGCGAGAAGCGCTGGGTCACCAGGGTCAGCGGAGTCGTCGCGACGACGACGGTCGCGGCGAAGATCGTGACGAGCTGGCCGGTGAGCGAGATGCTCACCCCGAGGTCGCGCGACATGTCGGGGATGAGCCCGGTCGGGAGGAACTCGCTCGTCACGGAGACGAAGACGGCGCCGGCGAGCGTGAGCAGGCCGATCCAGGGGAAGGCGGGGGCTTTCGCGGTGTCCTGAGGGTTCACGGTGTCCTGAGGTCGGGGGCGCTACACGCGCGGGGCGGGGCGCCTGCGGAGCGGGCGCCTGCGGGCCGCGCGCGAATTGCGGGCCGGGCGCGTTCCGCGGGCCGGCGGCGTTCCGCGATCGGGCACCGCATGCCGCGCCCCGCGCCGGCCGCTAGCCGAGGACGACGTGCTCCCCGCCGCGCTGCTCGGCGATCTCCTCGCCGACCTCCTCCGCCTCCTGGCGCGACTCGTGGTGGCTCAGCGGGACCCGGGCGTGGGCGATGCGGTTGTGCCAGCCCTGCTCGTCGGAGTAGGTCTCGATGGGGAGGACGGTCGTGGTGCTCATGGTGCTCCTTCGTGGTGGTCCCTCCATGGCACCTCGCGCCCCCCGCCGCTCGGGAGAGGGTTGACGCGAGCCCGTGTCTCGAGCAGGACGGAGGCGTCTCGGCGGTCCAGCAGCGAGCGCCGGCGGCGCGGCGGGTCAGGGCGAGACCATGCCGCCGTTCACGTTGAGGGTCTCGCCGGCGACGAAGCTCGACTCGGCGGACGCCAGGAACACGTAGGCCGGGGCCTGCTCGGCAGGCTGCGCGGCACGGCCCATCGGCGACTCGCTCGAGCCGAAGTCGGGCAGGCTCTCGGGGTCGACGCCGCCGCTGACCTGCAGGGCGGTCCACGTCGGGCCGGGCGCCACGACGTTCACGCGGATGCCCTTCGCGGCGAGCTGCTGCGCCAGGCCCTTCGAGAGGTTGTTGATCGCGCCCTTCGTCATCGCGTAGTCGAGGCGGTCGGGGGCGGGCTTGTGCGCCTCCGCCGACGCCGTGTTGATGATGGTGGCGCCCGCGGGCAGGTGCGGGAGGGCCGCGCGGATGATCCGGAACGGAGCGAAGACGTTGACCGCGAAGGTCGCCTCGAACTGCTCGTCGGTGATGTCGAGCAGATCCTCCTTCCAGATCTGCTTCCCGGCCACGTTGACCACCGCGTCGAGCCCGCCGAGGCCCTCGACCGCCTCCGCCACGAGCCGCGTGCAGTACTCGGCACTCGTGAGATCGCCGGGGATCGGCACGGCGGTGCGCCCCTCCGCGCGGATCAGCCCGATCACGTGCTGCGCGTCCTCCTCCTCGCTCGGGAGGTAGGCGAGGGCGACGTCGGCCCCCTCGCGGGCGAAGGCGATGGCCACGGCGGCGCCGATCCCGGAGTCGGCTCCCGTGATGAGCGCGCGGCGGCCCGCGAGCCTGCCGGTGCCGCGGTAGCTCTCCTCGCCGAGGTCGGGCACCGGGGTCATCCGCGACTGCAGCCCGGGCTCGGGCTGCTGCTGGACCGGCGGAGTCACGTCCGGGTACTGGGTGGCGGGGTTGGTGAACGTGTACTGGTCGGGCATTGCTCCTCCGTCCGCGGCACCCGGATCGGGCCGCTCCCCTCCATCCCAGGCGAGCCGCGCCTCCGGGGCCACCCCGTGCACGGGCGGGCGGCGCTGTGGTAGCCGGCGCCGCGGACCAGGAGCCGCCTCCGGTGAGGCCGCCCGTGCCGTGCCGTGCCGACCGCTGACGGTGCGTCTGGGCCTCGAGCGGCGGGACGTCAGCCGCACCAGGCAGGAGCAGGAGGTCGTCCGCCTCAGCAGCGGACCGGTGTCCTGTTGCGGACATGTCCACCCTCGGACACGGCCTGAGACCTACCTTTCGTTCATGATCGAATCCTCGAAGAAGTCCCGCCGGCGTGGACTGAAGAACGCCGGAATCGCCGTCGCCGTCGCCTTGGCGGTCGTCGCCGGCGGGAGCGCCGCGGCATCCGCTGCGACGACGACGTCGCCCGCCTACTACGGATGCCTGCAGCAGGGCCTCCTCTTCAAGGTCGGCACGACCTCGCCGACGTGCCCGAAGGGCGCCACCACGGCCAGCTGGAACCTGCAGGGACCGGTCGGCAAGACGGGGCCGGCGGGCGTTCCCGGAGCAGTGGGACAGGTCGGCAGGACCGGCGCCACGGGCGCGGTGGGCTCTACGGGTCCTGCCGGAGCAGTGGGGCCGATCGGTTCTCCGGGAGCGGACGGGGCGGACGGGGCGCCTGGTCCCGCCGGAGCGGACGGAGAGATCGGCGCGACGGGAGCGGACGGAGCCGCCGGCCTCCCCGGAGCAGACGGAGCCCCCGGCCTCCCCGGAGCAGACGGAGCCCCCGGCCTCCCCGGAGCAGACGGAGCCCCCGGGCTCCCCGGAGCAGACGGAGCCCCCGGGCCGATCGGAGAGATCGGAGCCACCGGAATGGACGGAGAGACCGGGCCCGCAGGGCCTCCCGGAGCGGATGGAGCGGCCGGACCCGCCGGACCCGCGGGCGGAGGCGCCACATACGCCACAGTCACCGCGACCAGGACTGGAATCTACGCGAACAACGTGCAGACACTCTCCGCCACCTGCACCGGCGCGACGCCGAATGTCATCGGAGGCGGTTTCTCCTGGACCGAGGTCGACGGCAGCAGCCCCTACAAGTCGGAGGTCTCCACGAGCGCTCCGGTCGGATCCGGTACATGGACCGTCACCGGGTCCGCCTACGCCGTCAACGGCACGCTGACCCTCAGCGTCTACGCACTCTGCGCGTCGTGACCACGGTCTGAGGCGCGGACTCCGGGGCCGTCGAGAGGGGGCGGCCCGACCCTCGGACGCGGCCGCCCCTCGCGATGCGCCCGGCCGACGCCGCCGTGCGCTCGCCTGGGCTCGGACGGAGACGACCGCGGCCGGGCGGTCGGGCCTCGCTGAGGTGACGGCGCGGCGAGCGGAGTGCGGCTCGCCCGTGCGGAGCAGGAGGAGCGAGGAACCCGGCTCGCCCGTGCGGGGCGGGTGGAGCACGGAGCCGTAGGAGTGTGCAGCGGCAGAGTGGACGGACCAGCCGCTGACCCGGACGGAGGAGCCTTCGACAGGGCGGTCGAGCCGGTCCGGACCCGAGGAGAGCGCCGACGACGACGACCCCGCGCGCCGACGCCGCGCAGAGTGCGTAGACGCTGAGGGTCAGCGTGCCGTTGACGGCGTAGGCGGACCCGGTGACGGTCCATGTACCGGA